>JAOZQV010000244.1 GCA_029932035.1 Deltaproteobacteria bacterium
CCATGAAATTGTTCACCACGAAGATCACGAAGAACACGAAGAGATCATAAAACCATTAAAGACCTTGGGGCTGGTTCCAACTGCGGCGACTTGACCTAAGTATTCGACAGTACGTTCAGAAATTCATAATCATACTCGTAATCTTAATCATAATCTTTTACAGTCTGGTTGGGATATGTTTGATTGCTGATTATGATTAAGATAAGGATTAAGATTAAGAGTATGAAAATAAGCTGATTTGCTGAAGACGGGATCTCCGTTGCACTTTTTCCGGTTTATCCCGGTTAGATTTCACAAAATATCGACCCATGAAAAAATCTATCTGGCTCATCAAAGATCTCATTGACCTGGAATACTTCCTTCAGCGCGATGAACGCGAGGAGGATGAATCCGCGCAGAAATCCCTGTTAAAACAGGATCGGTATATCTATCTGAACAAAATTCTGCCTCTCGAAAAAGGAGATGCTTCAACTCCCCGAAGCGTTATCCGGGCGTGGTTAGAACAAAGAAAAAGAATGGAAAACCCGGATACCGAAACAATGGGAGTGCTGCCGGGAGAGGCCTTTGATGAAGGGTACCGTCTAATGGGATTTGGTTTCCTGATCGTGGCCCTTTTGTCAGGCGCAGGTCTGGCCTTTTCGTTTCTGAACTACCGGGGAACCGAGCCTCTGAACATCTCATCTTATCTTGCACTCTTTGTTCTCACACAATGCCTCGCGCTTCTGCTCCTTATGGGGATCTTTCTTGCCCGCAGGGTTAGACGCTCTCCCTTTCGCTCATCAATAATTTACACCCTGATCAGCGGGCTTATGATTAGTCTGATTATGAAGATCAAACATCGTACTTTAAAAACCCTTACAGGATCGAAGCGGGGCGGCCTTGAGGCGGTCGCGGGTCTGGTCAGGGGAAAGAGGCAGATTTACGGCTCGCTGTTTTACTGGCCTGTGTTCATTTTGGCCCAGATCTTCGGGGTCGGGTTTAATCTCGGCGTGCTCGGGGCCACTCTTATGAAGGTGATAGGATCGGATGTCGCCTTTGGATGGCAATCGACAGTGCAGTTCAGCGCTCAGACGGTGTTTAGACTGGTTCAGGTCATAGCTCTTCCCTGGTCCTGGTTGGCGCCGGCTGATTTTGCCTACCCGACTTTCTACCAGGTCGAAGGGAGCCATATGGTTTTGAAAGACGGTATTTACCACCTTGCGACCAAGGATCTGGTCTCCTGGTGGCCCTTTCTATGTTTCGCTGTCCTGACCTACGGTCTGCTGCCGAGATTGATACTCCTGTTTATGGGGATCATGGTTCAGAAAAGGGCGCTTTTGAGAATTAACTTGAGCCACAGGGCCTGTCAGAGGCTTTTGAACAGGATGAGAACACCTCTGGTCAGCACAGGGGGGCGTTCTGTAAGTCCGGAGGCCCTTCGCAAGGATGACACAAAGGTCCCCGAAAGGGCATCAGATCCTCACGACGTTTTGACGGGAAAAGGCATGATTGCGCTTATTCCCGACGATATCTTTGAGGCATGTATGAATGATGAACTTGAAAGTGTCATTTCCAAGACCTTTGGATATCCAATCCAACGAAGGCTCAGGTTTGGTGAAGATGAGGAAGGGGATAAGCGGGTCCTCCATGAGCTTTCCAGTATGAAGAAGGATGCCGCCACGAATCTTTTAATCCTCCAGGAAGGATGGCAGCCGCCCATCAGGGAGAATCTGCTCTTTATCCGTGACCTGAGGAAGGCTTCAGGGGAGACCTCGATGATCTGGGTGGGTCTCATCGGTCGGCCCAAACAGGGCATTATCTTCACCCGGGTGAAAGAGGAAGAGTGGGAGGTATGGGACCAGAAACTGAAGGCCCTGGGAGATCCCTACTTAGGGCTGGAGAAGCTGGTGGCCAATGGCTAATGATATGATTCCTGAATTTGCCATTGTCGGTCATCCCAATGAAGGGAAATCGGCCGTCGTGTCCACATTAGCCGAAGATGACACTGTTCGGGTCACACCCTATCCCGGAGAGACCATGGAGTGTCAAACCTTTCCGGTTATCATTGACGGGCACGAGATTATCCGTTTTATAGATACCCCCGGTTTCCAGAACCCGAGAAAGACTCTGGCCTGGATAAAAAATTACCAGGAAGCCGATAACCGCATGCTTCAGTCCTATTTGGAAATCCATGCCGGAAAGCCGGACTTCCAAGACGACGCCAGGCTCCTTGAACCTATTGCCCGAGGCGCCGGGATCATCTATGTGGTGGACGGATCGAGACCGGTCCGGAAAGTGGATCTGGCGGAGATGGAAATCCTCCGCCTGACCGGTCGCCCACGCATGGCGATTATCAACTGCAAAGAGGATGAAACCGCCTACTTAGAACAGTGGAAGATAGAATTCCGCAAACATTTTAACGCGATTCGGGTCTTTAATGCCAATAAGGCAACCTATGCCGAACGGATTGAACTCCTCGATAATCTGAAGGGAATTGACCAGGACTGGGGGCCGGCCTTAGAGACGGTGATAGCGGTCTTTGAAAAGGACTGGGAGCAGCGTAACAGACAGACCGCTGAAATCATTTGCGACCTACTGGAAGAATGTCTGGCTTATTCGATTACTAAGATTTACACAAGAAACAGCGACGAAAAGTCCCTGAAAAGGGGCCTCCGGGTAGAGTATAACCGGACTATTGAAAGAATGGAGAAAAGGGCGCATGGGAAAATCCGAAAGCTCTTTAAGCATAATATCTTCAACTTACCCCTTCCCCCCCATTCCATTCTGAGTGAAGATCTGTTTAGCAAAAAGACCTGGCAACTCTTGGGCTTGACCCCGAAGCAACTGATTGCTGCCGCCGGGATGGCAGGGGGCGCTATCGGTGCGGCCCTCGACCTTGCTGCGGCCGGGCTGACATTCGGCATTTTCACTACCGCAGGGGGGCTCTTAGGGGCCGGATGGGCTGCCTTTGGCGGCGGGAAACGTTTAGCCAGGGCAAAGGTGGTGGGGCTTAATTTAGGTGGTCAGCAGATTCGAATAGGCCCCATAGAGAACATCCAGTTCATCTACATCCTTCTGGATCGTGTGCTGATCTTCTACTCACACATCATCAACTGGGCCCACGGACGCCGGGATTATCCCATTGAAGAATCCTCTGCTAAAGGAGCGGTCAAGACCGGGTTCACATTCGAATGGGATGATAAAAAGAAGGGAATCTGCCAATCATTTTATACCGCTAATCGCAGCGATGACGAATGGAAAAAAGGATTATCTCGAAAGACCCTTAAAGGGATGCTCCGGGAGATATTGCTCAGCATCTCTCAAAGCAACCCGTCTCAGCCTCCCACCTTTTCAACCCGGCACTCTAACTCCCCTTCCCCTAAAAGGACCTGAACCTGATCCCCTTTTCCCACACCTGAAACATTTTTCAAGACCCGTTTTTCAGGAAGCTTCAGGGTAATGCTGTATCCCCGTTTCAGGACTGATAAAGGGTTTAGATCCGTCATCCTCTTCTCCAAAAGGGAGCGGCTCATCTGCAACTCCCTGAGCCGCCTCTCCATGACCCTGACAAGGGTTGCCCTTTGAAAATCGAGGTTTTGCCTGATTACAGTTATCCTGTTAACCGGAGAGTAGAGACGCAACGCCCGTATTTCTGCACCAAGCCCTTTCCTTTTGTCCCTGATAATTAGATCCATGACCCTGATCAGCCTGAGATGAATCTCGTCAAGCCTCATCCATAAATTCGCTAAGCCTTTTCGCGGATCCTGAATCCTGTTTCTCATGCGGCCCAATTCATCGGTCAGGCTCCTTAGTTTTAGCCCCATTCCTGATATAAGCCTGGTCTTAGCCTGATCCAAACGATTGATGAGGCTTTCTTTCTCCACCACTAAGAGTTCGGCGGCCGCGGACGGGGTAGGCGCCCTGAAATCCGCCGCAAGGTCAGAGATCGTCAGATCGATTTCATGGCCCACTGCAGAGACGACCGGAATCCCGGACTTCCTGATGGCGAGGGCAAGATCTTCCTGGTTAAAGGCCCACAGATCTTCGAGGGACCCACCCCCCCGTGTCAGGACAATAACATCTATCTCTAACTCCCGGTTAATTAGGTCAAGGGCATTCACAATCTCCTCGCAGGCCTGATCTCCCTGAACCCTGACCGGGACGATCAGGATTTCCATATTGGCAAATCGCCTGCGGATAATTTTGAGGAAATCACGGATGGCAGCCCCGGTGGGGGATGTTATGACTGCAACCCTCTTGGGCAGAAAGGGTAATGGCTTTTTGATATCTTTGTCAAAAACCCCCATGCCTGCTAATTTCTTTTTAACCTGTTCAAAGGCCAGGGCCAGGGCCCCCACCCCCATCGGTTCTAAGTAATCGAGGATGATCTGGTATTCCCCTCTCGGCGCATAAACACCGATTCTACCCTGGACGATGACCTTCATCCCGTCTTCGGGGAGGAATTTGAGATAGCGGGCCTGAATACGAAACATGACCGCTCTGATCTGGGCCTTTTCGTCTTTGATCACCATATAGTAATGGCCCGAAACAGGAGATCTGAAATTAGATATCTCCCCCTCAACCCACACAAAATCAAAACGTTCCTCAAGGAGATCCTGGATTGCAGCGGTAAGATCGCTTACAGTATAGACCTTGGGAGTCTGGATTAGTTCGGACAAAATAGAGATAATCTCCTCTCGACGTATCCTTAGCTTAACCCGGATAAACCGGAATTGTGAATTCAGGAATTGAGGAATTGAGGAATTGAGAACAATGTACGCGACCTCCATTCATACTCCTGATTGAACCCTCTAAACTTGCTTGGTTTATACTCTACTCGAGGGCATTGTGCAACCTAACCCGGATAAAGAGGGATTTGCGCTGTACCCCTTTTTGCCCGGCTTGGCGGCCCACCGGGTCGGCAGAGAAATGCACGAACCAACCCTGATGGCGCGACATAGCGGCAAAATATAGGGTTATGGGCGATTCTGCCTGAAAAACCGAATAATTGGACATACCAATCCCTTTGAGCCACATCGTAATTTTATAAGTACATGAAATTACAGGTTATATCAGGCTGCGAGAGCCACTGGCCGTACAAGGGAGCGCATCTGCCCGATGCGGCCAGCCCTTACATGGCCAAGGGCCATCGCCATCATTACTGCTGTGGCTAAACCAACTCTTGTTTGCATCTTGGCTTTTCCACGTATGTAATGTTTTTCAAAACAGAAATCGTTGTCTAAGCGGCTATTGATTCTCTCCAAAGAAGATCGACGATTATAGGCCCGATTCCAACTCGGACTGCCATGAGGGATTGGCGTGAAAATTCGACGGTCTTCCTTGATGATATTTATTCTGACGACTCGACCGTAACCTTGCGAGTTGATATTCCCTAAAGCTAAACATTCTCCACATCCTTTACATTCAAAACCATATACAGCTGCCGGACAACGATATTTCAAGGTATTACGGTCTGCTTCAAAACCATAAAATGCCATGTCCCGCTGTTTTCCTGTCGCAGGACAAATACAATGAATTGTCCCCTTTTCAGTGTATACAATGGTATCAACACGGTCAGGATAAAGGGAACGTGTAATCGGTTTCTCTGGATCATATCCCGGCTCAGACTTCTCTTCTCTCCACAATTCACGAATATCGATGACCGGTCGAATACCGTATTTGTCCAATAACAAAGCTTTTGTTTTACCAGAGTCCAAACCACGGTCCGCTGCAAAATCATCACACCTTTCAGCAAGCTCAGGTGTTTCCTCAAACGTCTCCTTAATCATGCTCCTCAGTTCTGTTTGTTCCGAGCCCGAGGCTGGTGTTACATGAGCGGCTACCGGAATTTCATGCTGGGTATCAGCAATTAAATGAAGACCATATCCGAACCAACTCTTTATTTTTGTCCACGG
>JAOZQV010000011.1 GCA_029932035.1 Deltaproteobacteria bacterium
CAGAGTTAGCCGCATTCCTGCATCCGCATAGGTTTGGGCTTTAGTCATCGGTCACCGGCTTTGTGATCTTAGTTTCTTTTCCTTAAAGGCTGCTGAATCAGGAGGTTAAATGGCATGAAAAATGGAACCTTATACGGGGTAGGGGTTGGTCCTGGAGATCCGGATCTGATCACCTTGAAAGCGACAAAGATTCTGAGACAGGTGGATGTTATTTTTGCGGCAGCGTCCACAAAAAACAGTTATTCTCTGTCCATGGAGATCGTATCCCCCCACCTGAAAGAGGGGGTGCCGGTGGTGCCCCTTGGTTTTCCAATGACCCGGGACAAGAGGAAGCTTGCCAGTGCATGGGAAAAAAATGGCCGAAAGGTGGTCGAACCCCTGAAGAGGGGGGAAAATGCGGCCTTCATTACCTTAGGGGACCCCCTGATTTACAGCACCTTCGGGTATATTTTTCACACCATCAAGGAAACAGAGCCTCATATCCCTATCGAGATCATCCCGGGTATTACCTCCTATCAGGCCGGCGCTGCCGTGGCCGGACAGATTCTGGCCGAAGCAGAGGAATCCTTTGCCGTTATTTCGGGGGCCCTTGGGGCGGAAAGGCTGAAAGACGTGGTTGGCCATACGGACCAGGTGGTGTTGCTCAAGGTGTACCACAAATACCAGGAGATCATGGACACCCTGAATCAGCTTGGCCTGGCCTCCGGATCTATTCTTATATCCCGATGCGGGCTGGATGGTGAGGTGATCCTCCGGGATCTGAAAAAGGGCTTCGACACGCCTCCCCCGTATCTTTCGCTTCTTCTCATAAAAAAGACTGATCGCGTATGAAAAAGAAATTTCCTCTAATTCTCTACATCATCCTGGCACTTCTGATCGCATGCGCTATCATAGCCTTTGTGAGCGGTGCGCTCGATACTGCCGGGGTTTTCAAAGACCCGGCAAGCCTCTGGAAAAGGGTGATTTGGCCCCTGATGAGATTGACCGTATTTATCTCCATAGGCCTTTTTGTGGGCCAATTCATTGAAGGCATGGGGTGGACGAATAGACTGAGCGTAATGGCTCGGCCGTTTATGCGCTGGGGGCATCTTTCTCATCAGATGGGGGCAGTTTTCACCACTGCATTTTTTTCAGGCACAGCATCGCTCTCCATGCTTATGTCGTTTTATCAAGAGGGAAAGTTGAGCCGCAGGGAGATAACCCTTTCTGTGCTCTTGAATACCTTCCCCTCCTTTTTTCTCCATCTGCCCACCACCTTTTTCATAATACTCCCCCTTGTTGGAAAAGCAGGGGCAATATATCTTCTGCTTACATTCGGAGCTGCTTTATTAAGATTGTGTGTCGTGCTTGCCTGGACCCATTTTGCGCTTCCGGAATCAGACGGATATGTTCATGAAAAAAAATCAAAAGAACATGAGTGGAAAGTACTGCTTCGTAAAACAGGTGGAAAATTCAAGACCAGGATAACCAGAATCCTTATTATTGTCCTGCCCGTTTACCTTATTATTGTTTTGATCTCTGATATGGGTTTTTTCTCCTGGCTCAGGCAACTGTTTGCCCATGGCTTCAGCAGTCTGTTTGTCCCTGTTGAGGCCATGTCCATTGTAATTTTCAGCCTGGTAGCGGAGTTTACATCCGGCTATGCTGCGGCAGGCGCAATGTTGGACGCAGGGACACTGAATGTCTCCCAGATTGTGCTGGCCCTCCTTTTGGGGAACATTATTGCTGCCCCGGTTCGGGCGCTCAGACATCAGATGCCCTATTATATGGGTATCTTCAGGCCTGGATTAGGTACTCGTCTCATGATAGCGAGCCAGGTTTTTAGAATTTCAAGCCTGGTAGTAGTTGGCTTGCTCTATTTTTTTGCAATGACTATACTTCGGTAAAGGAGCTACTATTTACTATGATAATGGCATCGAAGCAAGGTTTGGAATCGAGAAATAAATTGAGAGGGGGGGATAATCGGCATGATATGAAGGTTTCAGCGTTCGTGATTGCAGGCACCCACAGCGGTTGTGGAAAGACTACTGTTTCGTTAGGGATAATGGCCGCTTTAATCAAGAGAGGACTGACTGTGCAGCCCTTTAAAGTAGGACCGGATTTTATTGATCCGGGTCATCACCGGCGCATCACCGGAAGGGATTCTCACAATTTAGATGGGTGGATGATGAGCCCCGATTATAACCGGAATATCCTGGATCGTTACAGCCGGGATGCTGATGTCGCGGTGATAGAAGGGGTGATGGGGCTTTTTGACGGGTTTTCAGGGAGTGATGAATCAGGGTCTACAGCCCAAATGGCCAAGTGGCTGGGCCTGCCCGTCATCCTCGTAATAGATGCCAAGGCCATGGCACGATCAGCGGCCGCTGTGGCCCTTGGGTTTTCCAGATTTGACGCGGAACTTTCAGTGCAAGGCATCATCTTCAACCGGGTGGGTAGCGAGGCTCACGCACAAATGCTGGTTGATGCAATAAACCCCATCCCGGGTCTGTCGATATTTGGATGCCTGCCGCGCAACGAGGAACTCGAAATACCCTCCCGGCACTTGGGACTTGTAACCGACGAGGATCTCGGGGCGGATGAAGACCGCGAGGAAGTCCTTGCCCGCTGGGTTGAAGATAACATGGATCTGGACCTGCTCCTCGGGTCTCTGCCCGACAGGTCCATGAACAGGCCCCTTGTCCCCGAAGCAGAAATGAAGAGTGAATCTGGCATAAGGATAGGCGTTGCAATGGACGAGGCCTTCTGCTTCTACTATCCTGAGAACTTGCGGCTCCTGCGCGAGGCCGGGGCGGATTTGATTCCCTTTTCCCCTTTACGTTCAATGTGTCTGCCGGAACGGATCCGTGGCTTGATCTTGGGAGGAGGCTATCCCGAACTCAACTGTGAGGCGCTCTCTCGGAACCAGGGTTTATTGGCAGAGATAAGGGAGTTCGGATTGAGCGGAAGACCTATATATGCAGAGTGCGGGGGCTTTATGTTCCTTATGAAAGAAATCCAGAACCTCAAGGGTCAAACCTTTCCCATGGTGGGCATTTTTTTCATGATGGCAAAGATGGAACGTCGTTTGAAAAGCCTCGGGTATCGCGAAATCATAACTCTGAAGGACAGTGTCCTGGGTCCGAAAGGCTCCAAGATCAGGGGGCATGAATTCCATTACTCCCATATGCGGAAAATCGGTATGGATCAGGAATATATTTACGACATGAGCGATCGCAAATCAATTCATAGTGGAAAAGAAGGTCTTATGCGAAAAAGGGTCCTGGGATCTTATGTGCACCTTCACTGGGGCTCCAATCCGGAGGTGGCAAAGAATTTTGTGGATTACTGCCGTCAATATGGCGATAGGTTTAAAGCTCAAAGCTAAAAGGTCAGAGCTGAAAGCAAAAGACATGGGGGAGTTATGAGCAGTATTTATGAACGACTTGAGCCGGGAGAGATAGAAAAACGATCTTTCGCTATCATTGACGCAGAAGTGCCTGAGCTCCGCCCTTTTCAAGGGGAAGAATGGCTGGTAGTCAGGAGGATAATTCATACAACCGCTGACTTTGAACTCCTTTCTTTGGTGCGGTTCCATCGCGATGCCGTAAGAAAAGGAATAGAGGCCCTGGATAGAGGATGTCTCATTATAACCGATACGGAGATGGCCCGTATGGGCATCCCGCTGAGACGTATGGATCAGTTGGATTGCCGGGTGGAGTGTTATATGGGTGATCCGGAAGTAAGGGAAAAGGCACTGAGGGACAAAACCACAAGGGCCCTAACTGCTGTAGATTTTGTGCTTCACAGGCTCGATGGCGCTATATACGTTGTGGGAAATGCCCCTACCGCCCTGTTGAGACTTTTAGAGTGGGTGGGCAAAGGAAAATGCAAGCCTGCTCTGATTGTAGGTATGCCGGTGGGATTTGTCAACGCTGCCGAATCCAAGGAATTACTTGCGGAACAGAGCGATATCCCATACATCACGATTGCAGGCCGCAAAGGCGGATCAGCCCTGGCCGCGAGCGTAATAAATCAGTTGGCCGAGATTGCCCTCAGGGAACAGTAAGGAGTAGAGCGTAAGCAGGGGGATAGTCTGATATCATGGCCGGAAAACGTCTCCGAGAGGGCTTTACAACCGGCTCGGCTGCGGCTGCCGGGGGCAAGGCGGCACTGCTTTTCCTGACCGGCCAGGGAGTTCGCAAAAAGGTGGAGATCCCTCTGCCCTTAGGGGGAAGGCTGACCATTCCCGTTGAGCGGGTTGAAGCGGTGGGGAAAGGGGCAAAGGCCACAGTCAGAAAAGACGGCGGTGATGATCCTGATGCCACCAACAAAGCACGAATAATGAGCACAGTGCGTCTCTTTCCGGGAGGCAATCACGGAGACGTCATTATTGATGGCGGAACAGGTGTTGGAAAGGTAACGCGGCGCGGTCTCCCTGTGCCTGTGGGAGAGAGCGCCATAAACCCTGTTCCTCGCCTGCAAATCAAAGAGGCAGTTTTAGAAGGGCTGAAGGAGACGGGTATTAGGGCCGCTGTTTCTGTTACCATTGAGGTGGAAAACGGCGAAAAGATCGCAAAAAAGACCCTGAATCCTCGCCTTGGTATAATAGGCGGGATCTCCATCTTAGGTACGCGCGGAACGGTAAAGCCTTTTTCCAACAAGGCATACAAGGACACTATCACCATGTCCATGGATGTTGCAAGGGCCGGAGGGCTTAATGTCATTGCCTTGACCACCGGAGGCAGAAGTGAGCGTTTTTTAAAAGAGCAGCGGCCCGATCTCCCGGAAACAGCATTCATCCAGGTGGCCGATTTTTTCTCGTTTTCCCTTAAAGAGGCTGCTAAAAAGGGATTTACCGATATCCTCTATTCCTGTTTTTTTGGCAAACTGGTAAAGATGGCCCAAGGATACCCTTACACCCATGCCAGAAAATCGCGTATTGATTTTGGCAAACTGTCAGAATGGTGCTTATCCATGGGTATGGATGAAGAAAAGGCACGGAGTATCGCAAACGCCAATACGGCCCGCGAGGCCCTGTCTATTATTAAGGAAGAAGTACAAAGAGATAAAATAATCCATTATGCAACGGAAAAGGCCATTTCTTCGGCCCGCGGGTTTGCAGGTCCGGGGCCGGATATTACATATTATCTTTTTGACTTTGGGGGAGATCTGCTGGTTGCGCGTCATTCCCGCGGGAATCCGGGAGATTGAATTTGGTAGGGGATACGGTGGGTTTCGTTCCTCAACCCACCCTACGGATTAGAGAGACTATGACATGCATAAGGTACACGTAACAGGATTGGGAGTTGATCACCGGGATCACTCCCCCATGATTTCAAAGCGCATCGAGAGTGCTGATGTTCTTGTAGGAGGGGACCGCCTCCTTGAAATTTTCCGGGACCATCCGGCTCTCAAGGTTTCCATCGGCAGCCCTCTTGAGAATGTGATCGAGAGAATAAACCGGGAGATGCAGTCTGGCAGGGAAATCGTAGTCCTTGCTGACGGAGATCCGCTGTTTTATGGGATCGGAAAGCGCCTTATAGATGCCCTTGGAAGGGAAATGGTTGTTTTTCATCCCAATGTAACCACTCTTCAGGTCGCTGCTTCCAGGCTCAAGATTCCCTGGCATGATATACAGACCGTCTCCCTCCATGGCAGAAAGGATATCCGGCCCCTTTTGGCGGACTTGGTCAGAAATGACCGTGTTGCGGTGTTTACGGATCCCGATTTTCACCCGGCTAAAATTGCAGATGAATTGATCCGGAAAGGGGTCGATGCCTTTGACATGTGTGTGTTTGAGGACCTGGGTACGGAGTCTGAAAAGGTGGGGCGTTTTGAACTAAAAGACGCCGCAAAAACCACCTTTTCCCCGCTCAATTTTGTCATTTTGGAGCGCACTAAACCCCCGGAGGTTCCCTTATCTTTGGGTTTGGATGATGATCTCTACCTGCACCGGAGGGGCCTAATCACCAAGAAAGAAATCCGGGCCGCTGGTCTTTCCGCCCTTGCGGTTGAGCCAAACCATACCGTTTGGGACTTGGGCGCCGGCTGCGGTTCCATGGCCATTGAGGCATCCCTCCTGGCACATAAAGGGGCCGTTCTGGCAGTGGAAAAAAATGCAGATAGGGTTCAACTGATCAGGGATAACATCAGGCGGATGGGCGCTTATGGAGTTCAGGCCATATACGGCGAAATGCCTGAATGTCTGGAGTCCCTTCCTGATCCGGACCGGATTTTTATTGGCGGAGGTATCGGAAAAAACAACAGGGTTCTGGAGATTGCAACCAGGAGACTGAGACCCGGAGGAAAGCTGGTGCTTCATTTGGTGCTCTTGGGTTCTTTGACTCGGGCAAGGGGTTATCTGGAAGGCCTGAATTGGCCTTTTACCATAACACAAATCGACGTTTCGCGATCTAAGGGCACGGGAGGTGATCAACGATTGGAGGCATTAAACCCGGTTTTCATTGTGGGCGCCAAGAAAAGGTAATAGTTTATGTTTGACGTCCCTGCGGAGGATTTAGCCTGGGACTTTTCAAAGGGGATGGATGTATGGAAGACAAAAGATCTCATATCTATTTCATAGGGGCCGGTCCAGGAGACCCTGAGCTGATTACAATCAAGGGACAGAGATACATAAAAGAGGCCGATCTTGTCCTCTATGCAGGTTCCCTTGTGCCTAAGGAGTCAGTGGCCTGCGCTAAAGAAAATGCAAAAGTTGTCGATTCCTCATCCATGACACTGGAAGAAACCCATGCCATGGTCCTTGAAACGGTCAGGTCAGGTGGCACCGTGGCCCGAGTGCACACAGGTGATCCTTCGCTTTATGGCGCAATCAAAGAGCAAATGATCCTCCTTGACCGGGATGATATCAGCTATGAAGTTATTCCGGGAGTCACAGTGGCATTTGCGGCGGCCGCAGCTGCGAGGATCTCGTTCACCTTGCCGGAAAAGGCCCAGACACTCATCCTAACCAGATTAGCCGGGCGAACAACGGTTCCTGACCGAGAGAGGTTGCGGGACTTATCCAGGCACAACACCTCATTGGCTGTCTACTTATCTGCGGCTGATCCGGACGGGGTTGTTGAGGAACTTTTGGCGGGTGGCTATTCCGAAGACACACCAGTTGTAGTGGCTTACAGGGTAGGCTGGCCCGATGAAATGATCATTACCACTTATATTTCGGCGCTCTCTAAAGCGGTAAAGGGGGCGGACATCCACAATCAGGCTGTTTTCTTAGTCCTGCCGGGTCAGAGAGATGATCCTGTATTTTCCAGGCTCTATAGCACGGAATTCTCTCATGGTTTCAGGGCAGTTGAGTAAGTTGAGTCTGTGTCTACGGAACACTGTCCTTAGGGGTGACGAATAGTGAAAGATACTGCCATTTATGCCCTGACGCCACAGGGCGCCGGTCTATCAAAGACCTTAGCCGACCAACTTGAAGCTGATCTCTTTCTGCCTGCCCGTCTTGCAGATTCCCTGTATGGCCGATCTTCAACCCATGAAACCATTCCTTTTGATCGTCTGTTAGAGGCAGTAGCAGAGAACTTTTTTTCATATTCCCGGCATGTCTTTATCGCGGCTACCGGGATTGTTGTCAGGGCCATTTCACCACATCTGAAGTCCAAGGATCGAGACCCGGCTATCATCGTACTTGACCAGGAAGGTAAATATGTCATTAGTCTTCTCTCCGGACACTTAGGGGGGGCAAACGAACTGGCCCGAGTGGTTGCCAAACTGACAGGAGGCGAAGCCGTGATCACAACGGCCACTGATACAGCGGGAGTCCCCTCAATGGATCTTTTGGCCAAGGAGAACGATCTAACCATTGCCAACCTAAAAGCCGTGAAATCAATAAACATGGCCCTGGTATCGGGAGAACCGGTACAGGTTTTTGATCCCGAAAACCGACTGCGTCTTAAGGACCAAGAGAGGCCAGGGTTTGCCATAGAGCAGGTCTATAATGAAGACCAATGGATCAACGAATCCCCCGGTGTGTGGGTGACCTGGAAGAATAAAAAGCCCGATACTGCATTGGACCAGTTGATTCTTCATCCTAAATGCCTTGTTGCCGGCGTCGGTTGTAATCGGGGAACCAAACTTCAGGAAATCATTGATTTGATTAAAAACACTTTTCAAAAAGACGGGCTTTCCATGAAAAGCCTTAAGTGTCTTACGAGCATAGAGGCCAAGAGAGACGAGCCCGGGCTCAATGGGGCGGCAAGAGAGCTGGACGTGCCCCTGGTATTTTTTAGAAAATCGGAACTGGAAACCATTAAGGCGCCGCACCCCTCAAGCGTGGTCAAGAAACATATGGGAGTATCAAGCGTATGCGAAGCAACAGTCCTTCTAAAAACCGGCGGAGGCAGGCTATTAATTCCAAAGACAAAGAGCCTGAATGTGACAGTGGCCGTGGCCCTGGGAAATTGACAATAGTAAGTATTGGCCCGGGTGACCCCCAGTACTTGGCTCCGAAGGCAAGGACGGCCCTGAAACAGGCCGAGGTCATTGTGGGTTATAAGACCTATCTGGATCTCATTGATGCTGAACTCCTTGAGGGCAAAGAGATAATTTCTACTGGAATGAAGGGAGAGATTCGACGTTGCTCAATGGCAATCGACAAGGCCCTTAAAGGGAAAGATACGGCAGTGGTCTCAAGCGGTGATGCCGGCATATATGGTATGGCCGGATTAGTGCTTGAATTGATTGCCGAACAGGATTTTATGGATAGAGTGGAGATAGAAGTGATTCCGGGCATCCCGGCCTTGTCCGCTGCTGCCGCATTATTAGGGGCGCCTCTTATACATGACTTTGCGGTCATCAGTCTTAGCGACCTGATGACACCATGGGAGGTAATCCGGCAGAGGGTGGAGGCAGCGGCTAAAGCCGATTTTGTCCTGGTAATATACAATCCAAGATCTAAAAAGAGGGTATGGCAATTGGAAAAGGTTCGGGATCTCATTCTGAAGCATCGCAGTAAGCATACTCCGGTTGGGATCGTGAGAAATGCCGCAAGAAAGGGGGAGACGGCACAAATCACGACCCTTTCCCACATGGGTGAAGCCTCTGTTGACATGCTATCGATCCTCTTGGTAGGGAATTCTGGAACCCGCGTCATAGGCGATAAGATGGTCACTCCCCGTGGATATCTTGAAAAGTATGGCGAGAAGGAAGATTTCTGGCAGTAACAAGATGAGTTCTATCCTACCCGCCCGGTAGACCTCCAAACCCCGGAAAGCCGATACAACGCAAATCCCTCACCTATGTTTTGCCTTGACATTCATTATAGGTTTGTTAGAGTAGCGCCTATTTCGTGGGTAGTCCTAAATGGACTTAAAGGGAAGACGGTTAAATTCCGTCGCGGACCCGCCGCTGTAACTCTAATATTCTTCAATTATGAAAAATGCCCCTTTTAGCATATTTGTGTCACTGTCAGGCACTCAGTGATAAGCTGAGTCTCTGATGGGAAGGCCGCTAAGAGGGTGGGGAAGCCAGAAGACCTGCCCGTGAAGATGTAACGCAGTGGACTTCCGAGGAGGGGGATCGCACTTGCTTATATGGAGGATGAAAAACGGCATCCCCGGACCAACGGTTTTTGGTCCGGGGGTTTTTTTTGCCCTTTAAAACACCTTCCGCGAGGGCCTTTATAAAGATTGTATAAGATGAAAAAAACAATATTTTTATTACTACTTGTTTTTTTATGTGACATTTTAGCCCTGAGCCTGCCCTGTGTATTTGCAGAGTCAGGGAGGGATGCTGCTACTTTAGACACCATAGTTGTTACTGCGGATCAGGAAGATGAAAAATTTCAAACCGGGGATGTGGACATGGAGGAAACCACGGGTTTTGTTACGGTGATTGAACGTGAAGCATTTGAAGGCAAGATGGAAGACCTGGCAGAGGTGCTTCAGAATGAGGCTGGCGTTCAGGTCCGTCAGGCCGGGGGCCTGGGGAGCTTTTCCACTGTTTCACTTCGCGGGTCTTCCAGTGATCAGGTTATGGTTTTTGTGGATGGCGTGCTTCTAAATGACGCCTCGGGAGGCGGGGTTGACTTGAGCAGCATCGCTCTTTCCGATGTGGCGGCTATCGAAGTCTATCGCGGCGTGACCCCCATCAATTTTAATAAAGCGTCTATTGGCGGCGTGGTAAACATCAGGACGCTTCGTGCTAAGGAAGGGCTGAACGCCAGCGCCACTCTGGGATACGGTTCTTTCAATACCCGCCAGGCCTCGGGTTTTGTCAACCACAAACGAGGGAAATGGGACTATCTAATTTCTGCCAGTTATCTCGCCAGCGATAACGACTTTAAGTTCCTGAATGACAACCATACCAAATACAACCCGAATGATGACAAATGGGAAAAACGCAACAACGCGCAGTTTGATCAGGAAAATGTCCTGGCAAAATTCGGTTACGATTTTACCGATGATATGCGCATCGATCTGGTGAATCAATGGTTTTCAAAGGATCAGGGATTGCCCAACTGGAACAACAGTCCCAAAGCGGATGCTTCCTTCGCCACGGAGAGAAATATTACCGCTTTGAGCTTTATTGCCAATGATGTGGGGCCCCTTCATTTTAATAGCCGGACCAGCATTGACTATTCATACAAAGATGAATTGTATAACGACAGCCATGGAACCATCGGGCTTGGCAGGCAGAAGAGTCGATATATTACAAAGCGTTATGGCGGGGATTTTTTCCTGGAATGGTTGACGGATATGAACGTATTGAGCTTCATGGCGGACTTTCATCATGAAGGCTATGATCCCCAAGATCTCTTGACCCACAAGAATCCCAACAAAAGCACGAGAGACACCTTGGCTTTTGGTCTTCAGGACAGTGTTCTTCTGTTTCAAGACAGTCTCACCATAACGCCTGCCCTCAGGTATACCCACCTGAAGGATGATTTAAGAAGCGCCACGAACATGTGGGGCGTTGTTCTGGAGGGGAAAGAGCGGAATGAGGACTACTTAAGCCCGCAGATCGGCGCCAAGTACAGTCCTTTGGACTGGTTGAGCCTCAGAAGCAACCTGGCCAAATATGTTAGGGAACCGTCATTTTTTGAGTTGTTTGGAGATCGCGGATTTATTGTGGGGAATCCCGACCTGAAGGCTGAAAAGGGGGTCAATTTTGATGCGGGATTTGAACTGAGATGGCCCGCAAAGGCCTGGTGGTTAAAATACATCTCCCTCAATGCCGCTTACTTTGGAAGCAATGTAGACGATCTCATCACCTTCGTTTACGACTCAAGGGGTATTGGCAAGGCTCAAAATATATCCAAGGCCGAAATCCGGGGCGTTGAAAGTGCAATCAGTATCGATTTTCTGAAATATTTCCGGTTGGTGGGTAATGCCACCTGGCAGGATCCCGCAAACAAGAGCGAGGTCAAAGCGTTTAATGGAAAAAAATTGCCCGGCCGATTTGAAAACTCCTATCTGGGCAGGCTTGAGGCGCGATACGCCGGCGTTAAGGTGTACGGCGAATATATTCGGGAAACAGGGATGTACTACGATAGCGCTAACCTATTGCCTGCCAAGGATAAGAATGAATTCAATGCCGGCGTTTCCTGGCTCCTTCATTCCTTTCTTTTCAGTCTTGAAGGAAGGAATCTGACCAATGAGCAATACGAAGACTTCAATGGATACCCCATGCCGGGCCGCGCCTTTTATTTCACGGTAGGGTATCGATATTGAGCATCAGGAGTTTCAGACTACGACGGCTGCAAATCCCTAAGACATGCCCTGCGTTCAGAAAGACTATCATATCCTAATCATTGTTCAAGTACCGGAAAGGGATCGGGCGGGGATGAAATACAGGATTTGATTTTTATCATCCTCGCCCGAGTTCTCATCACAATCATCCGGAACCGGTTTAGGGCGTGCGAAGCCGTGGAAGGCTTCAAAAAAGAAAGCTCTTATTCAGTAGCCGGAATTTTCACATGTACAACATTGGACGCAGCGCCTGATCCTGCAGTATTGTATGGAATCACCGAAACATAAAAAGATGATCCGCTGGCAAGTGCTGCCGACACGCTGGTACGGGTACCCCAAGGCCCAAAGACGGACTGGCCTGTTGCTGGCTCCGAATACCAGAGGTAAAACCCATCCGCGCCGGAAACCGTATTCCAATGGACTATCACGTTGTTTCCGGAAACCGTAGCCCCAAGAGTCGGAGCCAAAGGCGTTCCCCGGGTGCAAAATGCCACGGCCTGGGGGTTTAGGTTTGTGGAAATGCTTTCACTGAGGCTGTTATCCGCCGTATCCACGATCTTAACAGCGGCATTGGTTGAATCACAGACCCACATCATATCATTCTTGTCCATATAGGTCCCTGAATTCATACCGGAAATATTGATGTTTTGAAAACCGCTCAGCGCTCCTGAAACTTCGCCGCTCGTAGGATTAAATTCATAGAGAGTATTGTCGCCCCAGCCGGCATAGCCCACGAAGTATCCTTTTGACGGAGAACCAATCAACATCCCGGATATGGCCCCATAGGGGTGCGTTGTGGCATCACCGTCATCCAGGACAATGGATGACGCATAGGTAACGGGATTGATGCTTTCAATGCCGCCGGTATATTCGTACACCGGGTCGCAGGAGCCCCCCGGATAAGACCCGATTCCCTGAACATAAATTCGATTGTTTTGAGCGAGATATTGAATGGAGTTAGGGTTTTTGATGGTTAGGGGAATCCCTGTCATGCTGCCCGAGCCCATACCCGTATTGATCTCAGTATCGGTTGCCGTATCAAATACAGCCACATAGGCGGTGTTGGACGGACAGAAGGAAGCGTCAAGGCGTTGAAGTACGATGAAAAGCTTACCGTTAGCGATTACCCCGCAACACATCTTCGGCGCACCGTCCGCAAGGGCGTAGGCGCTGAGATCCAGTTCGCCGATTTTGAATCCAGCCTCAGTGGTGGTGGAAGGGTTGACGATCCAGGCCTTGGTTGAGCCGTATCGCAAGAGATAGGCTTTGGTGGAGCTCACAAAGACCAGATCGTAGGGGTTACTGCTGTCTGTTTCACCCGAGCCCTGGGTCGAATATTGCCAGATAGGCGTATTGGGCGCGGCAATGTCCACTTTGGTCACACTGTCCGCCTGATATTGTTGAATCCGATAATAATAGCGCCCATAGGCCTTGACGGTGCTGCCGTTGCTTCCCGGAAGCTGGTCGTTCAAGACGCTTCGAGGTCCGGCCTTTGGATCAACTGAGATGACGGAAATAGCGTAACTGCTGTAGTCTGACGCTGCAGTGGCGATTACCCCGGTTTGTGTTGAATCTGAATAGACGGGGCCGACTCCGAATAGCAAGATCATCAAAACCCCTAATATCAGGATAAGCCTTGAGCTCACTGACTTTCTGCCGTTCAATTTCATCATTTTTCTCATTTCATTCCCTCCTTTTAGAAAATTAGTTAAAAAAACTCCTCGGGGATGGCGATCATCTCCCACTAAGATCCAACTGCAGCCCAAAAAAAACCCGAATCGAAAATACTCGATCCGGGATTCCCCTTATTTATCCTCAAAATCGTGCGGTCAACCTCATTCCCTAAAAGGCTGAACCTTTATTTCAGACAGGTCTTCTGACTTTCGGATCAACCTACTAACTGCGCCTTCCCATCGATCACCCGGTTGTCTGAGTGCCTGACAGTGGCGTCATTGCAGTATTTGTCCCCGATTACAGCAGAGGGTCTGTCACCGATTTTCACGGTGTTCCCTTTTAAGCTCAATATGTGAGCGCCTGAAATTTAATGTTAATTTTAAATCAGGCCCTAATCAAAGTCAAGAAACTTTTTAGTCGACCAAATTTCAGACTGGCAAGTTTCTCTATCTTTATTGCTCATGAAGGATGCCCTGCTTGCATTATTTCTTTGGAGTGATTATGGTCAGGTAAATTAACCGCCATTTTATTGAATGTGGAGAGAAAGGAAAAAAATGAAGCTATTCAATGGGTACCGTGAAAGCGCCGTTGTCGTGATATTCCTGATTCTATTTGCGATCCTCTACAGTACTGTTTCCGCGGCTGCCTATCCTGTGTCATTTACCGATGCCCAGGGGTACGAGATCACGGTTAATGAAACACCCTCACGGGTGGTATCGCTGGTCCCTTCCATTACTGAAATAATTTTCAAGATAGGGGCAGGCGATGCAGTTAGGGCGATTACATACCACAGCACCTATCCTCCTGAAACGACAAATAAGGAAATCGTCGGCGGGTTTTTTTCACCATCTCTCAAGGCTATTAAAACCATTAAGCCTGATGTCATTTTTTATTCCCGTTTCCATAAAGGGGCGATGGACAAATTCGGACATGATAAGTGCCTGCTCATTGATCTCGAAACAGGTTCCATAGCCGATAGCTACAAGAATATCCTTTTGTTGGGTAAGATATTCAACAAAGAAAATGAGGCAGCAGGGCTGATTTTTGGGATAAAGGATCAAATCGAGACCATTGCCAGGAAGGTGGCCCGGATACCCCAAGAGAAAAGAAAGAGGGCTATTCGGCTTATGGGACGTGACAGGGTCATGACCCCCGGGGATGATTCCTTTCAGAATGATATGATCAGGGCCGCGGGTGGTATTCCCCCTGAACTTGGCAAAAATGGCAACATAGTGGTCATCACCAAAGAGGAGTGGATGAAATTTAACCCGCAGATTATCTACGGCTGTGGCGATGACAGAGAAACGGCCAAGAGGTTTTTTAAGCGTCCAGGATGGAAGGATGTGGAGGCCGTAAAAACGGGAAAAGTATTTTATTTCCCCTGTGACCTGACCTGCAGGGCATCCACCAGGACCGGGCATTTTATTGCAGGGCTTTCATCAACGATTTATGGAGACGAGTTTTCAAGGAAAGAAGACCAGGTCCTTCAGGAGAAGGTGTTCAAGTCACGCAAACTCGACCTTGACCTCGATTATATAAAGGATGCGCGTATCTTCTACAGTACCATCCACGACTTTGAAAACAAGACCCTGATTCTCGATTTCAAAGAGCCCTTAACCGTGATTTCTACACTCGAAGGAGAGCGTAAGGGAATTGAATCAATCGGCAACCATTACCTCCCTCCCCCCTGCTGGGGACTCATCCATAAGTCCGGTTTTGAGGGCGAAAGGAAGCGGATATATGATATCCTCGGAAAATCAGAGAATAATACCACCTTTCTTTTCACAGGCGCTGACATGGATAATCTGGCCGTTGAGAAGGCGCGATTCAGAGAAATGGAGGTTTATGCCCTAATAACCGCGGGGGTCAGGTCAAACGCCATGCGAATGTCTGAGGACGAGGGGAGGTTCTACGAACCGGGAACCATCAATATCATCATTTTGCCTAATATGGAACTTACTGTGAGGGCCATGACGAGGGCCATGATCAGCGCCACTGAGGCAAAAACAGCGGCCCTGCAGGATCTGGATATTAGAAGCCGTTATACCTCCCTTGTTAATCAGGCCACCGGCACCGGAACAGACAACATCATTGTTGTTCAGGGAACAGGCATTCGGATAGATATTGCAGGCGGCCACTCGAAGATGGGAGAGCTGATTGCAAAGGCGGTTTATTCCGGCGTTAAAGAGGCTGTCTACAGGCAGAACGGCCTCATTACGTCACGGAACATTTTCCAGCGTCTAAAGGAGAGAGGAATAGGCGTTTCTGAGTTGATCTCGGTAGATCAGTGTGAATGCAGCGTTGAGAGTGGAGATCTGTCGGGGGGACTGGAAGGGGTACTCCTTCAGCCCGAATACGCCTCTTTCGTGGCATCGTCTTTCGCAATCAGTGATGACTACGAAAGAGGGCTGATTACCGATCTGGGCGCTCATGAATTGTTGTGTAGAAGAGTCGCGGAAAAGATCGCCGGGAAAAAGATAGGGGATATGATGGATCTTGTGGCCCTTGATAATATACCGCCCGTTTTGAAGATGACGCTGAACGCCATTTTAAACGGCGTCTACTTCAAAATCAAGTGAGGGACGTGAGGGATTTAGAGCTTTTATGAAAAGAGAGTTGAGCTATAAACATGGTGGCGCACCGCGGCTTGACATGGCCAGACTCGGGGTGACTCATGGGCCTGTCTTAGACTTCAGTGTCAATCTTAACCCCTCGGGACCACCGACCATTATCAAAGAGAAATGGCAGGAATTGCTTGAAAGCATCGAGCAGTACCCCAGCGTTGACGGGGATGGCATCGCTCACTATTACCAGAGCATATACGGTATATTCCCCAATAATTTCTTGGCAGGGAATGGATCAACTGAGTTGATCTATCTGATACCGAGGGTGCTCAGGTTAAAGCGTGTCGCTGTCATTACACCCTCATTCCATGATTATGAACGGGCATCCCTTCTCGCAGGGGCAAAGGTGGTAAGATGTCCTCTTTCTCCCCATGACGACTTTATTTTTCCGACGGAGGATCGATTGATAGAGGTCCTCAAGAAGGTGGATGCTCTCTGGGTTGCCCGTCCCAACAATCCCACAGGAAACCTGTTTTCCATGAAACTCATCCTGAAATATACCCGGATGTTCCCTGAGAAATGGTTTATAATTGATGAAGCGTTTATTCAATTTTTAGATGATTGGAAAAGCAATAGTTTTCTCGCGGCAAAGCCGATGCCCAATGTTCTCGTGCTCAACTCGCTTACAAAATTTTATGCCATTGCTGGTCTCAGATTGGGGGGGCTTATGGGGAGTGAGCATGTAATCTCACGCCTGAAAAAGGCAAAGGAACCGTGGACGATAAATGGAATAGCGGATCGGGTTGCATCCTTCCTCATTCAATGCGCTGATTATGATGATAAGACTCGTCTAATTATCAGTAAAGAGAGCAGAAGGGTTTTTACGGGCCTAAAGAACCTGGATGGAGTCATCCCTTTCTCCACTTCAGCCAACTACATCCTGTGCCAATGGGTAAAAACCGGTGACCTGGATGACATGATACGACATTTACTTTCCAATGGTGTATATGTGCGGGACTGCAGGAACTTTCCCGGACTTGAGGAGAATTTCTTTCGCATAGGCATCAAAAACCCTAAAGATAATGATCAATTGCTTTCTCTTATTTCATCGTTTGAAAATAATTCCTGTCCGAGCGAATCCCACAGTAATCCATAATGGACGAGGCACTGATGTTCAATCATCAATTATCAATCATCAATTATCAATTAAATGGTTATGCTTGAATTAGCCCTAATCCTTTTCCTCGCTTTTATCCTTGACCTCCTTTTTGGCGATCCCCGCTACAGATTCCACCCCATCAGGCTCATAGGCAGGTGTATCACCCTGTTTACATGGATATTGAGGCGTGTTGGTCTGGATGGAAGGACAGGGGGGATAGTTCTGGTCATGATGGTAGTGTTCGCTTTTCTTACCGCCTTCCTGGTGCTAAGTATTGTTTTTCATCGTATCAATGTATTCATAGGTCTCGGGTTTGACCTTTTCATATGCTATTCCTGTCTTGCCCTGAAAGACCTTTTTTACCACACGGATAAGGTAATCCATGCATTAGAAGGGGGTAATCTATCTGAGGCGAGAAAAGAGATCGCAATGGTGGTGGGACGCGATGTTCGCTTTTTGGATGAAAGGGGAGTCTGCAGGGCGGCAATGGAAACCTTGGCTGAAAACTTTGTGGACGGGTTTCTTTCCCCGCTTTTCTGGTATTTGAGTGGCGGGATCTTGGGATATATCTTTGGCTTTTCTCCAGTCATGACTGCCATAAGTCTTATGCTCGTCTTTAAAGTGGCAAGTACATTGGATTCCATGGTAGGCTACAAGGATAGTGAATTTATGGAGTTTGGCTGGGCAGGGGCGAGACTCGATGACCTCATGAACTTTGTTCCGGCCCGTTTGTCATTAATCGCGCTCTTTGTGGGGGCATGGATTTGCAGGCTTAAACCATCAGAGGGGATAAGGATGGCCCTGAGGGACAGACTAAAGCATGATTCACCGAATGCGGCCCACGCGGAAAGTTTCGTGGCGGGGGCCTTAGAGGTTCGTCTCGGCGGACCCGCTGTATATCTGGATGGTGAAAAGGATAAACCATGGCTTGGAAAAGGAAATCCAGATCCGCTGCCACAGCACATACGAAGGACAGCCTTTCTCCTCAAATGGTCTGCCTGGGTTGCGATGGGTTGCTCCATATGTGTGCTGGTTTTGCTTGCGTAAGGAAATAACAAATGGCCAAAGCCATCATGTTTTTGGGTACCGGTAGCGATGTGGGAAAATCGATCGTCTCGGCCGCATTTTGCCGTATATTTAAGCGAAGGGGCTACAAAGTCGCCCCTTTTAAGGCCCAGAACATGTCCAACAATTCTTTTGTTACCGTAGAGGGGGGAGAGATCGGACGGGCACAGGTTGTCCAGGCCGAAGCTGCCGGACTCCTTCCATCGGTGCACATGAACCCTATCCTGCTCAAACCCTCATCTGATCAGGGCGCGCAGGTTATCCTCCAGGGCAAGGTCTTTGGCCAGATGGATGCCATGAATTATCATGAGCTGAAACCGAGGCTTAAAGAAGTTGTTATGGACTCGTACAACAGATTATCCAAAGACTATGATCTTATTATAATGGAGGGGGCAGGAAGCTGCTGTGAGATGAATCTGAAGCAAAATGACCTGGTGAATTTCCCCATGGCCCTTGAGGCGGGGGCCCCCTGCATTTTGATAGGAGATATTGACAGGGGAGGCGTCTTCGCACAGATCATCGGAAGTTTTCATCTTATGAGCCGAAAAGAGAGGGATATGTCCATTGGGTTTCTGATCAACAAATTCCGTGGAGATCCAAACCTCTTTATATCGGGAATAGACTATATTGAGCAAAAAACAGGCAAACCGAATTTTGGTCTGGTCCCGTTTTATACGGATATTCTCATAGATTCCGAGGACTCGGTGGTTGTCCAGGAGGACAAACGCGAACTGAAACCTGTCGGCCCGAAGACGATTAATATTGCGGTCTTAAAACTGCCAGCTATCTCTAACTTTACTGATATGGAAGGGCTTGAAAGGGAGCAGGATGTGGTGTTAAACTATCTTTTCAGACCCCGGGAGCTTTCTATCGAATATGATTGGCTTATTCTTCCAGGGACCAAAAATGTTATGGAAGATGCCATGTGGTTAGGCCGGTCCGGATGGAAAAGGGTAATTGGTCAATTTGTAAAAGGGGGGGGAAGAGTCTTAGGGATTTGTGGGGGATACCAGCTTTTGGGTGAGACCATAAGAGACTCCTTTGGCGTAGAATCGGATAAAGAGGAGGTCCGGGGGCTTGGTCTTCTTCCTATGGAAACTGTTCTTGAGATGGAAAAAGTGGTTCGAAAAGTAACCGGAACCTGTCTGATAAATAGGAAAAGGGTAAGTGGCTATGAAATTCATATGGGCAGGAGTCACACCGAAGGCGTGATAAAGAAGGAGGGTGAGCCCTTCTTGACCATGCACGAACCTGGGAAACGCCGGGCCTGGGAAGACGGGTGGTCTGTGAAAGAGGGGCAGATCTCCGGCACCTATGTCCACGGCATCCTGGATTCGCCTGCCTTGAGAGGCGATTTGCTCAACCGTATCAGACGGGCTAAAGGGCTGAAAGAAAGGCCCCCGAAGCAGGGCAGACTGGGCCGATTTCATCAATACGACAAACTGGCCGACCATTTTGAAAAGCACTGTAAGGTGGAAGAGATCCTCGCGCTTATATGAAAAGCTAAAATAGGTAATTCGCCATGAAAAAATCCAGGCTTTCCTGTTTAATTCAAAACTGTTTGATTGCTTCTTTTCTATCACTGGCAGTTCCTTGTGGTATTCTTGCAGATGATCATTATTGGGTTGATAAGACCGCACCGGTCCCTGAAAGGGTCATTTCCTTAGGGCAAACCATTACCGAGAGAATTTATCTGCTTGGAGCAGACAGTACCCTGATTGCAAACACGGTCTATTGTGTCCAGCCCGAGGATGCAAAACAGAAAGAAAAGGTAGGCACTCTTATCCAGGCTAATCTGGAAAAAATCGTAGCCCTGAAACCGGATCTGGTGATTGCAACCAATATGGCCAGACCGAAGCAGTTGAGGAAATTGAAAGACCTTGGGATACGCGTGGTCCAGTTTGCTTACCCCAAAAATTTCTCAGAAATGTGCCAGCAATTCCTGGAACTCGGAGAACTTCTCGGAAAAGAGGATAAGGCAGAGGAGATCATTGACAACACGAAAAAGGAAGTTGCAGCGATCAGGATGAAAACAAAAAACCTGCCCAAGAAAAGGGTTTTCATCCAGCTCGGGATCAAGCCGCTTCATGCGGTGACAAGAGAGTCGTTCTTGAATGATTACATCGAATTCAGCGGGGGACAGAATATTGCGTTGAATGAAGGTCATGGAACCTACAGCAGGGAAAAGGTGCTGAAGGAGAACCCGGAAGTGATCATTATTTCAACAATGGGTTCAAGTGAAGGTGAAACCGGTAAAAGAGAGAAAGAGGCCTGGATGAAATATGGGTCAATTGACGCAGTAAAGAATAAAAAC
>JAOZQV010000245.1 GCA_029932035.1 Deltaproteobacteria bacterium
GCTTGAAAAAGCCCAGGGTTTACTGGATCAGGGATCCTCCAGAAAAGATGCGGCCCAAGAGCTTGGGGTTAAATATGACACGTTCCGTAAGGCTATAAATGACGGCAGATTAATCGAATCAAGAACTACCGAGCCGGTCATTACCAAGTCATCGCGCAACCTGTTAGATGTTGCCGCTGCCGATGGTATGGGAACAGCCTGTACCCGGGTGGGAGAACGCGTGCTGGCATCATTGGGCAAATTGGTCGGCGCGGCGGTGCGTTTTGCTGAAATGACCCTGCATCCTGAAAATAGGCCATACAAATAGATTTTCTTTGAGCCGGTTCACGGGTTCAGAGATACAGGGTCATCAAGCAGTCAAACAAAGAGTGCCTGCCCGCTATCGCGAACTCAGGCGAATCATTTGCCTCATCTTTTTTAACACCTCTCCCTTATCGACATAGGATTCGATCCTTAACTCTTTTTCTTCCCTGCCCTGGCTGTTCAGGAATATGATGGTGGGGACCCCCCGGACCTGGTAACGTTTTAGCAGAATGTCCTGCTCGGGATGTCGTTTTGTCAAGTCCAAGCGGATGTTTTGGAAATTTTTGCTCAGCTTCACCACCTCCGGGGCCGTAAAGACATTTGTCTCCATTGCCTTGCAGGGCCCGCACCAATCCGCATAAAAATCCAAAATTACCGGTCTCTTTTCATTGGCTGCCTGAGTTAACATGCCTTTATCATAAGGGGTCCACTGAACCCCTTCCACGTGCCGGGGTGTGACAAAGAAAGAGCTGACTGCTCCTATGATCAGGATGATGCCCAGCCCTTTTTTGACGGTTGAGAAGAGATGGGAGTCCTGGCTGCTCCTGTCGAGCCAGCCCAAGTGAACTCCAGCGGCCGCAGCGATCATTGCAAAAAGAATGACCCGTTCAGAAGAGCCCGGTATCAATGGCTGCAACAGATATCCCGCCATTCCCACAAGGACCCATCCCAGGAGCTTCCTGATCCATTCCATCCATGCCCCGGACATGGGCAGCTTTTCCAATGCCCCGGAAAACATCGCCAATACGGCAAGGGGGAGCCCCATGCCTATGCTGAGGACAAAGAAGTAGAGAAATCCTAAGAGTGGGTCCCCCTTCTGCCCCACATAGGTTAAGAGCCCTAAGATAAAGGGCCCGAGACACGGCGCTGCTACAATGCCTAAGGTCAGGCCCATGAAAAATGTCCCGAAATAACCACCAAAATTTTTTGATGCCATATTGGTCAGCCCGGATGGGATACGAAGCTCCCAGAGGCCAAAAAAACTTGTGGCCAAGCCAATCAATATGCCGGCCACCACAATAAGGACAATCGGGTTTTGGAGGATCGTTCCCAACATGGCGCCGGAGAGGCTTGCGGTGACACCCAATATAGAATTGGTAAAGGCGAGCCCTGAGATGTATAAAATACCATGCAGAATAATCTTACCCCCGAATTTTTCACCTCTCCCCCCGAAATAGGAAACCGTAATCGGGATAAGGGGATAGATGCATGGCGTCAGATTAAGGGCCAGACCCCCTAAAAAAATCCCTATCAGGGTCAACCAGAGACCTGCGCCGGTCGTACTCCCCGGCATTGGTTTGTCGGGAACGGAAGCTCGGTCCTCTGTCTCAAGGATGGGTAAATTTTCGGATTTTGTACCTGCGACCGGTGCGGTGATATCCAGAGAGAGAAAAACCGGCACTGTTTCAGGAGGGAGGCAGGACTTGGCAGAACATGCCTGGGAGGAGAGCTTCCCCTTGATCACCTGCTCTCCGACCGGTGCTTTCCTGCTTATGATCACACTGGCGTGGACCCGGAATTCCCCGGAAAAAACCTCAATCGGGTTCTTTGTATATTCGAACCGCTTTTTCTCAGACGCAGGGAATTTTATATCTTGCACCCTGAATACCGGAGAATCAGGGAAGGAAAAGATGGTGGGTATGAGACCCTCTTCACCGGCTTCAGTGCCGTGGATATACCAGGGGTTGTTGACTCGCACGAGGAACTGAATCGGGTAAGATCCTCCGGCCGGATATTGGCTCCGGGACTGGATAACCTCCACCTGGACGGTTGCTGCCCCGGAAGGAGAGGGAGAAACAAGGAAAGCAAGCAGCAGTATAAGACTAATCAGCAGGTGTTTCATTATATTTGAGCTATTCATGGGGGACAAAATCTCCTTTATCTTTTATCCGTAGCCTTGGTTTCAGCTGTTTCTCAGGGGGTCTCTTCCCCAAAACGCTTATTATATCTATGGCCTCGCCTTCTCTGAAAACCTTCAAATGGATCTCCTGTCCCGGCGCAAGGCCAATCAGTTTTCTCCTGAAGAGTAGAAAGCCCTTAAGGGATACATCGTTAAGTTCAACAATAATATCTCCCGGCCTGACCCCTCCCTTTTCCGCAGGGCTTCCTTTCTCAACCTCAAGGACGAGGATTCCCTCTTCATCCGGATACTTTAACTCAGTGGCCTTCCCTGCAGTAAGGGGAACAGCCTTTACACCGAACCAGCCCCGTTCCGTTTGACCCAAGACCAGCATCGGCATTACTTCCTTGACGGTATTGATGGGGAGGGCAAAGCCGATTGACTGGGCCTGTGACACCATAGCCGTGTTGATGCCGACTACTTCTCCGTACAAATTTAGGAGAGGGCCGCCGCTGCTTCCCGGATTGATGGCGGAATCTGTCTGTATAAAGTCCACAAGCTTCTGGTTTAATCCCGGAGAGATCCTTTCTGTTGCGCTCACGATTCCCGATGTTGCCGAATGTCTGAGTCCAAAGGGATTTCCCATGGCGAGCACCATTTCGCCTACCCGCAGGTTATCGGAGTTGCCTAATGGGAGCACAGACAAGAAGTGGTCCGGCTCTATCTTTATGAGGGCTGTGTCGGTCATACGGTCTGCGCCGACAATTTTTGCCGGGTAGTCCCTCAGTCCCAGAGACAGGACGACCCTGATGTCAGTGGCATTATTTATTACATGCGCATTGGTAAGTATATAGCCATGCTCGCTGATTATGAAACCGGAGCCCAGGCTGACCCCCTTGGTATTGTAGGGGATGGGAATTTTAAAGGGGATGATGTCGAAGATATCGGAAATGATCGGAATTCGAAACAGAAGGATATCGTTTGGAGAAATCCCAAACTTCATCTCCTTTTCTTCTATGCGGCTGGTATAGATGTTCACAACCGCATTTCTTGTATCTTCAACAAGTTCGGCAAATGTATTGTTGTGTATAACTATATTTTCACGGGTGGCCAATATTCCCCTCTCGATCCATAGACCCCTCGTGTCGATATCGTGGAAAGAGAGATCGTGAAATCGTGTGTCAAAAATAGGATGCTCTTCACTGACAAGGGATTTTTCCATCCCTCTTGGCGAGTGAGAAACAGTGCAGCTAATAAGGGAAACAGATAGAATCGCCAAGGCGATTATCCCCAGGAAATATTGAGCATGTTGTGGCTGTACAGGCATGATTTTCATATGCAATCCTTTAAACGGACTCCGCCGTGAGAAAAGCCATTTCCATCACAGATGGGCCTTCAGGTCAAGCAGAAATCAAAACCCCTTGGAAAGGGAGAGTATTTATGGTAATAGGCAGGACCTGCTATTGAGGATCTCGAATTAGGGAGCATATATGGTCAACAACGATAACAAACATCACCTTGCCATCGAAGACAAAGATATTATCCTCTTGGGTACGGCCCATGTGTCTGAGGAAAGCGCCGACCTTGTGGCGGAGGTGGTGAATGAGGAAAGACCCGATACGGTGTGCGTCGAGCTCTGCGAGTCAAGATACAAGGCAATGACCCAGGAGAATCGATGGAAGGACACAGACCTCATCAAGGTCATAAAGGAAAAGAAGGCCTTTCTCCTCCTTTCTAATCTGATGTTAGCGGCCTTTCAAAAAAAAATTGGAAAGAAACTGGGCATTAAGCCGGGCGAAGAGATGCGCAGGGCCATCAGCGCAGCAAAAACCGTGGACGCCGGGATACACCTTGCGGACAGGGATATACGCACCACTCTCTCCAGGACGTGGCGTTTGATGGGTCTTTGGACAAAGATCAAGCTCCTGACCCAGTTGATTACCTCAATGGGCGAGGTAGACAGCATTGAAAAGGCTGATATTGAAAAAATGAAGGAGAAGGATGTCCTTGAAACCCTCCTTGCGGAAATTGGGGATGTGCTCCCTGAATTGCGAAGCGTCCTGATTGACGAAAGAGATCAATACTTAGCCGCTAAGATCAGGACGGCCCCCGGAAAAAGAATTGTTGCAGTGGTGGGGGCCGGTCATGTGCCTGGGATCAAGCGATATTGGAATGAACCGGTGGACATGGAGGCGCTGGAGGTTCTCCCTCCAAAGGGAAAATTTACCAGTCTTTTGAAGTGGGGCATCCCGGCAGTGGTGGTAGGGTTGATTATCTTAGGATTTTTCATGGCAGGCGCTGACGCCGGAAAAGATATGATCAAATGGTGGGTCCTGGCCAATGGGATCTTTGCAGGTCTCGGGGCCGCAATAGCATTGGCTCATCCCCTGACCATTCTGTCAGCGATTGTGGCATCCCCGATAACGTCTTTAAACCCAATGATCGCTGCTGGCTGGGTGGCCGGGCTGGTGGAGGTTTTTTTGCGCAAACCAAAGGTGAGGGACTTTGAAAGCCTAACTGAAGATATTACATCCGTGAAAGGTTTCTGGAAGAATAAGATTACCCGGATATTATTGATTGTAGTGCTGACCAACCTGGGCAGTTCACTCGGGGCGTTTATCGCCATACCTTTGATGGCCAAAGCGTTTTGATCCCATAGTATTCCCGGTACCACGCAATGAACTTCTTGATACCCTCCCTCAAAGGAGTCCGTGGGTTGAATCCCAAGAGTTCTCTTGATCGCTGGATGTCAGCCACTGTCTCAGCTACATCTCCCGGTTGAAGGGGCATCATATTCTTTTCTGCCTCCTGCCCCAATTCCTCTTCTATTACACGGATGAACTCCAACAATCCCACTGAATCGGAGTTGCCCAAGTTAAAGATATCATAGGGCACGGGCCTTTCTATTGCCCTGATAGTGCCATCAATGATGTCATCAATATAGGTGAAATCTCTTCTCATCTCCCCGTAGTTATATACATTTATCGGCCTCTTTTTCAGTATGGCATCTGTAAAGAGAAAAAGGGCCATATCCGGACGACCCCACGGCCCATAAACAGTGAAATATCTTAATCCCGTACAGGGAATGCCAAAAAGATGGCTGTAGGCATGGGCCATTAACTCATTGGCCTTTTTTGTGGCAGCGTAAAGGGAGATGGGATTATCTACCCTGTCTTCAACGCTATAGGGGCTTTTCCTGTTTTTCCCATAGACAGAGGAGGAAGAGGCATATACAAAATTACTGACTTTGTACTTCCTGGCCAGTTCAAGGAGGTTTAGAAATCCTTCTATATTGCTCTTTTGATAGGAAAAGGGGTCCTTTAAGGAGTATCTGACACCGGCCTGGGCGGCTAAGTTGCAGATTTTCGTCACCCGGCGCTGCTTGAAAATATCTTTCAAGCCCTGGAGATCCTGGATATCTGTTTCGTAAAAACTGAAACTCTCATGGGATTTCAGGATATCTAACCTCGCCCGTTTAAGGTTCACATCATAATAGGGGTTCAGGTTATCAACCCCTACGACGGCATATCCCGTTTCGAGAAGCCGCTTGGACAGGTGAAACCCGATAAATCCTGCGGAGCCTGTAACCAGTATGGCCTCATTACTATTTGTCATTCCTGTGCCTCCGATGCCGGATTTTTAAGGGTTGCTTTCAGTTAGGAGATTTCTTAGCAGAAAAGGTGGAGAAAATCTACTGATTTTGTTTGCAGTGCAGACCACGTCATT
>JAOZQV010000246.1 GCA_029932035.1 Deltaproteobacteria bacterium
AAGGGTCTCTATTCAGGAGGTCTCTTTCAGCGTTTCTTCGAAAGATCATGGCCCGCTCTTCCAGTGCCAGAAGCTTTTCCGTGACCTCTTCCTGCCTCAGCATACCCTTGATCGTGCAGAATAAATCCTCGCTTCCGTAGAGCAATGTGCCTTCTTGAAGGATCTTGCATGCGACCATATGCTTGAAAGTTTGGAACTTCATCTGCTCCCTTACACGATTCATATCCTTAACAATATAATCTATTTCCTCTCTGAGGTGGGGCATCATTAGGATCTTCTGTTTTTCCTGGTAAACTATTTCGTCTAACCTCTCTGTCAACCGCCTTGGAAACAGATCATCCACAATAACTACTATGTCCATATCCGATCCTTTTACCAGTTTGCCGGTACTCCTTTCAGGACGGGGAACATCGTGGGCCATATTATAAACGATATCCCCTGCGATGATAATGCAGGCCTGTCGACTTATCAGCTCACTGTTTCCAAACCGCCCCGCCACTGCTGAAATAATGGTGTAGGCCAGTTCCGATTTTGCCCTGGTTATTTGCTCAATATGTGAATTGATTTCATTGGCCCTTTGAATTAGGGCCTCGTGATCCACTGTGAGTCCGATTGCTGAATAGGTCAAGAATTCTCGCAAAATAGAAGGTGATAGCCGGGCAAAGCCTTCAATCCTGCGATCCAGTCTCAAATATCTTCGTCCTATGGTCCGGATGGCCAAGTTTTTGGAGAGCTTACAGCAACGCCAAAGGAGAAGAAGATTACCATCCATTGCCTTCAATATCTCAGCCCCGGTTAATGGTCCTTCTTGTTCCACAAGCCTTAAAATTTCTTTTTCCATCTATGATTTCACAAAGGTGCTAAGTTTTGTTAATGTGGGCTTATTAGCTCAAAAGGAGCTTCCTTACAACCTAAAAGTTATCATAGTCTCTATATGCCGAAGGTCATTCAGCGTGATGGACCCCCACAAATCAAGGGACTTACCCGGCCAGGCCCCCATGTCAGGCCCGCGAGTTGCAGCCACAATTCCGCCTCAGGCGGGACGGTCGGATTTTGTTTGACCCACAAGGCTATTTCCAGTATACTCTCCTTGCAAAAAAGCAACTTCTTGTCACCTCACTTGGGCGAATGTTTCCTGTAATGCTTATGTGCTTTAAAATACTGGATTTTTACTGGCAACAGTTAAATGTGACCACTCCTTTTTATTAACTTACCTGCAACGCGAGAATCGGTGTTTAAAGTATTATTACAACAAATAGGGGGAAAATATGTCTTTTAAGTCCGTATTTAGCATTAAGAATGCAACAATTCTATGCTGTTTTGTCGTAATGTCATTAGCGTCTATAGCTTCTGGAGGAGATTACTCCTATTACTACAAAGGTGAATTGATTAAAATGTCGCCAAGTAAAAACCTGATTGCAGTCGATCAAGCATTGGATTTAAACAACTCTTTTGAAGCAACCGGCTTAGTCCTGAAAGATGCTCTAAGTCAAAACCAGTTTCTACGACAGAGAGGCTTTGTAATTTATAAGCGTGTTCTGTCAAAAGCAGATAAAGTAAAAGGTAAAAAATCTGCGCAACTCAATATTGAGGATATAGCCACTGCGGTTCGAAATCTAATGGCTCCGGGAGGGGAAATCCCCACTCAGCCTGTATTTGAACAAGGTGGAGGGATTTTGATCCCTTTCAATGAACTTATTGCAGGCTTTAAGAATAATACTTCTCTTGAGGAGGCTGAGCGATTTTTCAACAGCAAGGCTTCAGATCAAGGAATATCAAAGGTGAAAACTCATTGGGGCAACTCTTTTATCCTTGAAATTAATAATTCAGGTGATGGAAGAGCATATGATGTGTCTCGTTCACTCGCTACATTTGATGAAATTGAATTTGCAGAACCAAACCATATTGTTTTGGAATCTCAACAAACAAAAATAGAGAACTTTTCTTTGGAATCAATAAAAACAGATAAACTTGAGGATACTGGCAAAGCAATTGAAGCTGTTGAAGGGGTTTATTTAGAGTTACCTTCGGAAACTGATACTCGACATGGGTCACCATTTTGGACAACTGTCGGCAATGCTGACTTTGAATCATCTCCTCCAGGCTGGACTGCATACGTTAAGGCAGGCGGCTATACTGATGTTTACTGGGCGATTGTCTCAGGAGGACATAATGGAGGTAATGGGCTGTTTTGTGCGGGAGGGGGGAGTGCCGCAGTTGCCAAAAACAATCTTGTCCCCGTAAATATGTTTTCTGTTTTGAAATCCCCGACTTATGACCTATCCTCTTACGAAGAGGTCTATTTTGAAGTATGGTTTTGGACCCATAATGAAGTAGGGGTTAGTGATTCTAAGCTAAGACCGTATGATTTTCCTGCCTTATGGATTGAGAATGGCGCTGGAACATCCTCCCAACCAGTATCTTATTTGATTGATCTGTATGGGTTTAAAGGGGGAAACAGTGAGTCTTTACTCTCCTCTAATGATCCCACGTCTTCGGGTGGATGGTTTAAAGTTTTATACCGGGTCCTTCCTGCTTATTTGACATCAACAGTAACATTCTACCTAAGTTGGCAATCTGATAGTTCAACACAAACATATGGATGCACTGTAGATGACATTAGAATTGTCGGCTCAACTGATGTTGATTCTGCTCCAATAAGCAGTGATACATTTTCAGGAAGAATTTATGAATTTAGTAATTCCGGTCAAATTGCCGGTCTTGGTAGTCCAAATAATGATATGGCAGTATATGAAGCCTGGGGGGCTGTTTCTGTGAAAAATGATGTGGTAGTCGCTGTCATTGATTCTGGCGTGGATTTATTACATCCTGATCTTAATCTAATTCAAGGGTATAATGGAGATGGAACTTTAGGAGGAGCCCCGACAGGTAGTTCACATGGAACTAATTGTGCAGGAAATGTTGGAGCAATTAAAGATAATAATCAAGGGGTTGTTGGAGTGGCGCCAAATGTTAAAATCATGCCTATTAACAAGGGCGGGACAGAAGCATATGTCGCGAATTCAATTATTATAGCAATTACAAGAGGAGCGCAGGTACTTACAAACTCTTGGGGTTGGGTTGGCGCTCCGTCAACAGATATTACAAATGCAATAAATATAGCATTAGCAAATAATAGGGTCGTTCTTTTCGCCGCTGGAAATGGACCCGATAGACCTCCTTACTCATACGATGTTGCATTCCCCGGGAACCTAACTGGTTCTACAGATATAATTACTGTCGGTGCAACCGGGCCTAAAGATGATTATAAGGGGATGGCAAGTAGTGATGGAGCATTTGGCTGGGGCACAAGTTATGTGGGTAATGGCCCTGATGTATATGCCCCCGGACCCTGGAGTTATACTACGGATATTATGGGAAATGGAACAGGAGCTTCAAACGATGGAACTAAATTAGCTGACAGTAACTACACTCCTGATTTTGGAGGAACTTCAAGTTCGACTCCCAAAGTGGCCGGGGTCGTAGCCTTAATGCTTTCAAAAGACCCCTATTTAACGCCTGCTCAAGTTAAGAGTATACTACAAAGTACATCAAACTCATTAACAACAAAAGCTCCTGATGGAGGTGGTCATGGAAGAGTTAATGCTTATGCTGCTCTGAATGCTGTTTCGCTAAAAAATCCCAGGATTTCAGCAAACGGAAGTTTTCATACAACAAATTGGTATGTAGGAAGTAATATAGAAGTGGCAGTAGCCATGGATGACACAGGGTATGAAGGTGTGAATGTTGACTGGTGGTGCGTTCTATTTGCAGGGGGGGCAATTTTCAGTTATAATGTAAGCTCTCATCAGTTTCAAACCGGACTTTTTCCAACTGCACAAGGCCCATTAGCAGATTTAGGTAAATATGTAGTCTTTTCAAGTAATACTTTGCCTGCTGGAACATATGATTTCTATTTTGGTTTCGATACAATTGCAAACGGAAAATTTGATGGAGGAGCCGCTGTATACAGCAAAGTTACTGTTAATATTCAGTGACTTTTAACCTCTCTGTCAACCGCTCTGGAAATAGATCATCCACAACAACTACTATGTCTATATCCGGGCCTTTTACCAGTTTGCCGGTACTCATTTCAGGACGGGGAACATCATGCGCCATATTATAAACGATATCCCCTGCGATCCAGTCTCAAATATCTTCGCCCTATGGTCCGGATGGCCAAGTTCTCAGGCAAGTATCCCGTTTAACGTAAACCTGAAATCACAATATGGCGCCCCTTCCATTATGGTCTGGGTGCGGGACATCGTGATTTTCGGATTAAAACCCTCTGCAAAGGCGGCGTCTCTGCTGCAGGAGAGAGAGTATCCGAATTTGCGGAAACCAAGATTCGTGTACTGCTCTGCATAACGGCATCGTATTACACGGAAGTCCAGCACAGTCTCGGAGACTTCAATAAATTCCAACTCCAAAGCTTCACCGCCGCGAGACCATAGGGTTTTTACAACATCGGCCAGATCTCTTAGAGTGTTAGAGCCCCTTTCCGCTGCAATTTCCCTGCCCGCATCACGGGCCAAGCCACGAATAACTCCGGCTGCAATCTCCAAGCTCTTTTCGAGACCAATTAGCCCAGCATAGCCCTTGATTAACGGCGCTGCAATAAGCGCTTCAATTTCGCGTTTTTCGATCAAGCTGATTTCCATTGCGATTTCTCCATTTTCTTAAATTCCTGAGCCCATTAACGCTGAACTGTTCAACCCAAGCATAATACAGAGGCCCCCAAAAAAACAATCAGGCATTCAGGTCCCTGAGTGCCGGACGGAGTTGGGCCTAAAAGAGATCAATTCGATTGACAGTAGCCCAGTGCAATGGTAACAGGACGTCGGAACATTAACGCGTTCATGAGAAGGGCCTAACTTAATACGCCTTCATGAACCTTCTGATAAGAAAGGAATTCACTTGTCTATGAATCTAATTATGGTAATCCACTGCCACCAGCCAGTGGGCAATTTTGATCACGTGTTTGATATGGCCCATGATAAATGCTATCGACCTTTGCTGGACCTGATTGAGGCTTTTCCTGAGGTTAAGATGGGTCTCCACTTCTCCGGCCCTTTGTTGGAGTGGCTCGAAAAGAGCCGGCCCGGCACATTGGAGCTTATGGCAGGTCTGGTCGAGAGAGGGCAGGTGGAACCTCTGTCCGGGGGATTCTTTGAGCCTCTGCTTACCTCTATCCCTGTCCGGGATGCCAAGGGACAGCTCCTTATGATGAACGATTATCTTGAAAACCGCTTCGGATTCAAGCCGCGCGGGTTCTGGCTAACAGAGCGCGTCTGGGACCCGGCCCTTCCGCTGACGCTTGCCGGCACGGAAATGGAATATACAGTGGTTGATGACACCCATTTCTATTATGCGGGTCTCAGGCCCGATGAAATCTATGGCCGCTACGTAACTGAAAAAGAGGGCCACACCCTGAGCCTCTTAGCCACGCCCATGACCATGCGCTACATTATACCCTTTAAACCGGTGGAAGAGGTTTTGGGTTATCTCCGGGGACTTGAAGAGGCCGGCCATAATGTGGCCCTTTACGGCGACGACGGTGAAAAATTCGGGCTCTGGCCAGGCACCTATGAATGGGTTATTGAGAAGGGCTGGCTAAACAGGTTTTTCGCCTCCATAACCGACAACCGGGAGTGGCTGAAGACTGTCCTTCCCGGTGAGTTTGCTGTCTCAAGCCCACCCTTAGGGCGTATTTATCTTCCCCAGGCGTCATACGAGGAAATGACCGAGTGGGCACTTCCACCTGAGCAGGGTAGGGCGCTTGAAGAGATCATCTCTTCGCTCAAGGACCAGGGCCGCTGGGATGAGTGGCGTCCCTTTGTAAGAGGCGGT
>JAOZQV010000247.1 GCA_029932035.1 Deltaproteobacteria bacterium
CCACACTCGATGTGGACGGGACAGACGCGGCCCACAAACTATCCATTATTATATCGATTGCGTTCGGGAGCCCGGTTTCCTTTAAAGATATATATAGGGAGGGGATTGTTGATGTGACCCCGGATGATATCCGATTTGCCGATGAGTTCGGGTACAGAATTAAATTATTGGCCATAGCAAAGGATTTGGGAGATCGATTGGAGGCCCGTGTAAACGCGGCCATGATTCCGAAGGATCATATATTGGCAAATGTGAATGAGGCATTCAATGCCATTTATATTGAAGGCGATTTTGTGGGGCCTAATCTCTATTATGGTTTAGGCGCAGGGGGAAGACCCACGGGGAGCGCCGTGGTCTCAGACATAATTAGTCTGTCAAGGGAGATCAGGTCCGGGGCAAAGGAGCTGATGCCCCCCTTGGCCCATGTTCGTCCCCCTGCAAACAAAATCGTGATCCAACCGATTGAAGAGTTGCTTACTCCTTACTATTTCAGGTTTTCGGCCTTAGACACGCCAGGGGTTCTTTCAAGGATAGCCGGTATCCTGTCAGAGCACGAGATCAGCATCTCTTCCGTGATCCAGAAGGGTAGGAAGACGAAAGGGCCTGTGTCGATTGTCATGCTGACCCACGAGGCCAGGGAAAGCGCTGTACAGAATGCCATTTCAACAATCGATAAGCTGGACGTGGTGGCCGAGAAGACCGTTGTGATTCGTGTGGAAGGTAATCATTTATAGAGATGAAAAATATGATTAGGGAAAAATATATCCTTTTGGTAGGCGATGGCATGGCGGACTATCCCCTTGCCGAATTGGGGGGGAAGACTCCGTTAGAGGTGGCTCATACGCCAAATATGGATCGAATCGCCGCCTGTCGGGTCGGGCTTGTAAATACTATTCCGGAGGGTATGGACCCGGGGAGTGATGTGGCCAATCTCTCTCTGCTCGGTTACGATCCTACTGTTTATCGTACGGGCCGGGCCCCCTTTGAGGCTGCGAGCATGGGGGTTGACTTGAAGAAAACTGAGGTTGCCTTCCGTATGAACCTGGTCACTCTTGACCGGAGCTCAGAGAAAGAAATTGTGATGGTCAGCCACAGCTCGGGGGATATCTCCACCGAAGAGGGCAAGGCGATTATAGAAAGCCTGAAAAAGGATCTGACTCTCCCAGGGATAAGTATCTATCCCGGTATAGCCTATAGGCATCTCTTGGTATGGGAACAGGGACCTGAGAATGCCAAAACCATTCCTCCCCATGACGTTCTGGATCAGAATATGGTATCATACCTGAATCATGGAGGTGAGGACCCGGTTGTGGACGTCATCCGTCGTTCCTGGGATTTCTTGAAAGGGCATCCAGTAAATATGAATCGGAGAAAGAGAGGCCTGAACGAGGCAACCTCTATCTGGTTGTGGGGGCAGGGGAGGGCGCTGGACATTCCCCTGTTCAACGATAAGTTTGGGTTTAATGGTGGGGTTATTTCGGCAGTGGATCTGTTGAGGGGGATCGGTGTCTATGCAGGTCTGAAACCCATAGAGGTGGAAGGGGCAACCGGATATTTGGACACCAACTATTCGGGCAAGGCGAAAGAGGCCTTAGAGGCCTTGAACAATCTTGATTTTATGTTTGTCCACGTGGAGGCGCCTGACGAAGCGAGCCACAGCGGTAACATAAAGGACAAGATCGAGGCGATTGAGGCCTTTGACAAAAAGGTTGTGGGCGCTGTCCTTAAAGGCCTGGAGCAGTTCGATGACTACGGGATAATGGTCGCCAGTGATCATTTCACTCCAATCTCTATAAAGACTCATTCAAGCGATCCGGCCCCATTTGCGTGGGCAAGCAGAGAAGAGCTTGCTTCCGGCGAGAAGGGGATAGGGTTTACAGAGGAATTTGCAAAGAAATCGGGTCTTTGTTTTAAGAAGGGGTATGACCTGATGCCGGCCTTTTTGGGTCATTCACCGCAGACGCAGAGGACGCAGAGATAAATAATTTTCGCCTTATTTGTATTGGCGATGTAAATATTGATAGGTAAGGTAATATTCAATACAGGTCACATAATTTTGGCAAAAAATTAAAAAAGGAGAAGAAAAGATGAAAATACTGTTTTTCGGCCCGAATGGAAGCGGTAAAGGAACGCAGGGTGCAATCGTAAAGGAAAAATATGGCATCCCGCACATTGAAACAGGCGTGATTTTCAGGGACAACATCTCACGGGGAACTGACCTGGGTAAAGAGGCAAAAGGTTATATAGACAGGGGGGAACTGGTCCCTGACAGTATCACAATTCCGATGATTTTAGACCGGCTGAAAGAAGATGACTGCAAGGATGGCTGGCTCTTGGACGGTTTTCCCAGGAATCTGACCCAGGCCCAGGAGTTGGACAAGGCCCTCCGGAATGAAGGGATTGTGTTAGATATCGTGATTGATATGCTCTTAGAGAGGGAGATCGCAAAGGGCCGCATTATGGGCCGACGTCTTTGCGTTAATGACAACAACCATCCCAACAATATCAACATAGATGCCATCAAGCCGGATGGCGACAAGTGCAGGGTCTGCGGCGGAGATCTGAAGACACGTTCCGATGACCAGGATGAAGAGGCGATTGATCAGCGTCACAATATCTATTATGACACAGAGACCGGCACCACGGCAGGGATGATTTATTTCAAGGAACTCTCGGCGAAGAACAACGGCGTTCCCAGGATAATTGATTTAGATGGAAATCCTGGGGTGAAGGAAGTTTCAGCCGAGCTATTAGGCAAGCTGGGGGCGTAAAAATAAGTGCCTAAAGTTTAGAGTGCCTAAAGTTAAAAGTGTTTTTGGCCTGGGTTATTTTTTATGCATTGATGAATCCAGTCCACTTAAAAAAGTCACGAAGTCCCTTAACTTTAGGCACTTCAAACTCCAAACTTTAGTCACTTATGTTCTATCATCACCGGCCGTCCAATAAGCTCTGATAGGGGTAGAATGATAAGACCTTTCTTTCTTATGCCTGAAAATATTAGATCAATTTCGTTTAACCAGTAGGAAAAAAGGGTATTGTCTCTCGGTTTGACGTCGTGGAGGGCGACTATTGCATCAGGATGGACCCGCCTCAAAATCCTTTCCGAAAGATTTTTTATCCACCTGTTCCCCCCGTCAATGGCCCGGCAACTGAAATTTAGATTGTACATTCCTGATTTATCGAGCACCTTCCCGAGCCTGGGATTTGTTATGCCCACCGGCGGCCTGAAGGCCAGGGGCGTAATCCCGAATTTCTCCAAGATATCTTGAGCGGATTCTATCTCTTTAATCAGGGTCTTACTGCTTTTAAACATTATAAGATTGTCGTGGCTGTAAGAATGATTCCCCACTGTATGGCCTCGCGCTAAGATCTCATCAATTAGTCCGGGATGTTCAGATGCCCTTTTCCCGGTGACAAAAAAAGTAGCGCATATTTTATGTTTTGAAAGGAGTTCAAGTAAGGCCGGGGTGGATACAGGATCGGGGCCGTCGTCAAAGGTGAGCGCCACGGCTAATTTTCCCGAGTTACCACTGCTGATAATGGGGAGGAAGAAGCTAAAACGGGGGCGGAAGGGAGCAATTGCGCAGAGGGCTATGAATGCCGATAAGGGGATTAGAGAGAGGCGCACGTCAACAAAGGCTAACAGGATTGCCGCAAGGAATGAAACGAGACAGGTCCAATGAGCAAGGGATAGGTGTAAGTTAGTCATGACCAGGGCATCTCTTTGCAATGAACCAGGCAGATTCCTGATTTGAGCCAGAGGGTACACAAAGTTCCATTTTGAAATCTGCCTCGATTATCATCCCCTTGATTTCGTCAACAGATAGATAATAGCATGGTGTTCCGGTGATTTTGAGATTGATAGCCTGAAGTCTCCATAACAGGGATGGGCGCTTGTGTGGCGGAATAATGGCCCTGATGATCAGGCGTCCTCCATGACGGAGAGCGCTATAAAGCCTTTTCAGGACAAGGCTTAATTCTTCGTTTGTCAAGAAATGCGTCATATCCAGCATGATGGCCGCATCTGCCGACCCCGGGAGTGTCGGGATATCAGGGGCTTGGCCGCATTTTATCACGCCTCTTTTCTGAACCGCCATTGACGCTACTCTGACTCTTTCGGGATTCGGTTCAATGCCGTATACTTTCGCGTCTAAAAATCGTTCGAGAAACCAGCACGCAGGAACACCGTAGCCAGTGCCTACGTCAATAACTGCCTTAATATTTTCAGAATATTTAAGCAGTCCGGAGAGCTCTGGAAACATGGGATCGATCCTCAGTTTAAACCGGGCAAACAGTCTCGGATACGGCTCCATTTTCTCATAACGTCTCAGAATACGATCACGCCCATTTTCGAGGGTGCTTATATCATTTTCCTTGGGTTGGAACGTCTGTTTCAGGAGAGGGGGTAAAATAAGAAAAGCGCCGATGAGGGCATAGCTGATCCCAAGGAGCGAGGTTAAACCTGCGCTCCTGAGCAGGGAATGCTCGGCAAAACATAAGGCCCCGAAGCCGATGATAGTGGATGCCGATGCCATAAAGACCGCCATCCTGATAAGCCCGAAAGATGGATGGGAATCATCTCCATATCTCTGGTACGATCTGACAAGGAAAATGGAGTAATCGATTCCCATACCGACAACTACAATGGACAGCATCAGCCCGGGTATATCGATGGGATGACCGATCAGCCTCAGGGTTCCTAATGTACTTACCATTGCGAATAGCACAGGCAATAGGGCGATAAAGGTCAGCTTCAAGTCGAAAAAGAACAAAAAGAGAAGAACGATAACACTTATACCGACTATCAATAAGATCTTTACAAATGTGGAGAAGAGAAGATTCCCCATCCTCAGCGAAAAAAAGGAGGGATCAAATATTTTTCCCGAAGATTTATATCTTTCGTAAAACCTTTCAGGATCATAGGATTTACCGGGAGTGAGGGCGAAGAACTGAACCCATGCGGATTTGGCCTTTTTTTCAGATATACCCAAGAGTTCAATAAACCCTGAGGGGATTTCAGCAGTATCGGAACGATCTGGGACTGCTGAAATTGTGTTTAAGAAGGGTTCAAATGCCTCTTTTGTAAAACCCGTATCGTAAGATGCCTCGCCGAGGGCGCTTTCTAATGCTGCTATCCTGTTATTGTGCCAGAACTCTCTCCATGCCTCAAGATTTTGCTCCCTTCTCTCTTTTCCCGGAAAAACCATTGCCGGAACAAACCCGGAGGAGAGCACGCCCGAAGCGAGATCCTGGTCTATCATATCAAGTAGTCTGTCCCCCTCCCTCTGAAGTTCCCTTACGCTGCTGCCCTCTGTCATTAGGTAGATCTTTTGAAAGATACTATTACCCCATACATCTGTAAGGAGTTCTTCGGCTCTAACAGTTTCCTCGCTCACGGTATTCATGGAACTCAGTTTAACATTGAACTCCGGCTTTGCGAAAAATAGCATTCCCAGGGCGAAGAGCAGTAAGACATAGGCCCCCTTTTTACCAAATGAAGAGAATCTGCTCACAACATTCCGGAGAGGCAAGGCCCTTATGCCTGCCGGAGGCATGGAAGGGAAGATCATTGGAAAAACCGTATGAACAAATATGAATGAAAATGCAATGCCAAGGGCCGTAAAAAGACCGATTTGTTCGAAAACAGGGAAGTCGCAAAAGTAGAGCGACCCAAAAGCGCCGATTGTTGTCAGGGCAGCAAGCAATCCCACAGCCCATATTTCTCTCGAAGCTTCTTTGCCAAAGGTTTTATGAGGACGGTCGAGGAACAGCAGATAGGCTATGGCATGATCAACGGTTATGGATATAACTGCTCCACCAAAACCGAGTGTCATGATCGAGATAGACC
>JAOZQV010000248.1 GCA_029932035.1 Deltaproteobacteria bacterium
TCATCAGCGATGAAGAAAAGGAGATCACTGCCTGTCATGAGTCAGGGCATACCCTAATAGCCAGGTTGCTTCCCAATACAGATCCCATTCATAAGGTAACGATTATTCCCCGGGGTCGCTCCCTTGGTTTGACCCAGCAGCTACCGATGGACGAAAGGCACACATACCCCAAAGATTACTTGATAAATAATATACGAATATTGATGGGGGGCAGAGCTGCCGAAGAAATCGTCCTGGACACACAAACAACCGGCTCCGGAGACGATATTGAAAAAGCATCTAATCTGGCAAGAAAGATGGTTTGTAATTACGGTATGAGTAAGAATCTGGGGCCTTTGACCTTTGGGAAAAAGGATGAGCAGATATTCTTGGGGAGGGAGATCGCCCAGCACAGGGATTTCAGCGAGTTCACAGCCAAAAAGATTGATGAAGAGGTTAGGGATATCGTTACCGGGGCCTATGAAAAGACAACCCAGCTTATCAGGGATAACCTGGAGATCCATGACAGGATGGCCAAAGCCCTGCTGGAGAGAGAGACGCTTGACAGTAGAGACATTGATAAAATAATGGCCCCAATCCAGCCAGCGCAAATCCCTCGTAGAGAAAGAGGATTGACAAAAGGACTCTAAAAGAATATAAGGTTACGAAAAATTTAGCGTCGATTTGCTTTGCGAGTTAACCCATAACTTGTCTATTTTAGGCTAAGTTTGGCTATACAGGGTAAACACCATCATAATATAACGTGGACTATTCACGAATTAACAACAAATTGCCGGTGGCAAAAGAAGGCATCCCTTTTATAGTTATCAGTTGTGGGGTGACCTTACTTTTTGTCTGTACTGGTTCCTTTCTCATCTCGATTCTTGCGGGCATTGTCCTTCTTTTTATCATCTTTTTTTTCAGGGATCCGAGACGTAGTCCGACCTCTGATTCCAGTAACGCAGTACTGACGCCTGCTGACGGCACAATATTAGAGGTCCTGCATCTCAAGGAGAACAACAACCCTTTAGGGCAACCATCAATCAAGATCAGCATCTTTATGTCGATCTTCAATGTCCATGTAAACCGGATTCCCATAAGGGGCACCATCGAAAAAATCACATATCACCCTGGCAAATTCTTTTCCGCAAACTTAGATAAGGCCTCAAAACAGAACGAAAGAAACGAAATAACCTTACAAACCCCTGACACCAAAAAGGTTGTTTTTGTACAAATCGCGGGTCTTATAGCAAGACGAATAGCATGCTGGATCGAAAAAGGAGATCGTGTAAGCGCCGGTCAGAGATTCGGTCTTATAAGGTTTGGCTCCAGATTAGAGGTCTATCTCCCTGAAGGTAGCAAAACAACCATCGAGGCACGTCAAAAGGTCAAGGCAGGTGAAACCGTCATAGGATATCTATAGGATTGATGATTGTTGATTGAAAAATAAAAAAGTACCTGCCAAGAAACCTAAACATTTCCTTGAAGGCTATATCATGAAAACAAAGCGAAAAAAAAGATCTAAGGGAACTGGAAAGAGGGGGATTTATATACTTCCCAACCTTTTTACCTCCGCCAGCCTTTTCGGCGGTTTTTTTGCCATAATTGCCGCTATACAGGGGAGGTATGAAACCGCTGCGATTGCCATTCTCATATCATGCGTCTTTGACGGCCTCGATGGGAAAATAGCACGGCTCACCCACTCTACCAGCCTGTTCGGCACTGAATACGATTCCCTATCAGATTTAGTTGCCTTCGGGGTTGCGCCAGGGATATTAGCCTTTCAATGGGCGCTGGAGCCATTCGGTCGGTTGGGATGGTTAGCCTGCTTTATGTATGTAATATGCGGCGCCTTGAGACTTGCTCGATTCAACGTGCAAAAAAACTATGTCGACCCAAACTTCTTCAAAGGGTTGCCCATCCCTGCAGCAGCGTGCTTTATAGCTTCCCTGGTTCTCTTCACAACGGCCGTAGGGGGGCTGCTGCCCCAGTTAAAGCAAATTGTGATCATTATATTGGTCTATATTTTATCCTTTTTGATGGTGAGTTCCATACGTTATCCCAGTTTCAAGGAATTTGAGCTGAAAAAACAAAAACCGTTTAATGTCTTGGTGGCCACCATTTTGGTGCTTGTGGTTGTGGCGTATAAACCCAAGATTATGCTTTTTTTTATCATGGGTACGTACCTGTTGTCCGGTCCTGTCATTACCCTGTATCGTCTTAGGAAAAAGAGGACCACGGAGGACACTCTCTTAAAAGAGGCTCCTACAGTTGAAAAGGAGTAAGATGAGAATTACCGGGGGCCGGGTAAAGGGCCGGATTCTCTCAACCCCAAAGGGTCTCTTGATCCGGCCCACTTCTGACCGCGTTCGAGAAGCCATTTTCAATATATTGGGCCAGGATTTTTCGGGGTACAGTGTGCTTGATATTTTTTCGGGGACAGGAAGTCTCGGCTTAGAGGCCCTGAGTAGAGGCGCAGAGTATACCATTTTTATTGATAGACTCCGGGAGTCGATTGACTTGATTAAAAAAAATATTGACTTATGCGGTTACCGGGATTCAGGAATGACCCTTAGGAGGGACTTATCAAAGAGGGTACCCTGGGAACACCCCCTTTTGATAAAACAATTTGATCTTGTTTTTCTTGATCCACCTTACGCGAAAGATCTGGCAACCCCTATACTTGCAGGACTTTCAAACGGGAAAAGGCTTTCAAACGGGGCACGAGTAGTTGTTGAATCAGGTAAGGCCGCGAGCCTGCCCCTCTCTTTTCCAAACCTTGAAATGGTGGATGCCCGAGTATACGGAGATACTAAAATAAGTATTTATGAATTTAGGGGTTGAAGAATTTAGGAATTCCGGTTTTTATTTTGTAAACCACTTAGCAAGAGTTGAATGAGGCTTAGAAATGTGTAAAAAAATCGCTATTTATCCCGGGTTTTTTGACCCTATAACAAACGGGCATCTGAGCATTGTAACACGGGGCTTAGAAATATTTGACAAGTTAATTATTTCCATTTTGGTCAATCCTCAAAAGGCCCCCCTCTTTTCCATTGATGAGAGGATATCAATGATTAAACAGGCGGTGCAAGACGAGCCAAATATAGAAGTGGACACCTTTGGCGGATTATTGGTAGATTACGTAATTCAAAAGAAGGCAAACATCATTCTGAGGGGGCTCCGGGCCCTCTCTGACTTTGAATACGAATTCCAGATGGCGCTCATGAACAGAAAATTGAACAGAGATGTACAATCTGTTTTTCTGATGACCGACTACAAATGGTTCTACATCAGCTCCACAATCATCAAGGAGGCCGCAAGTTTTGGGGGGGATGTAAGCGGGCTGGTTCCGGAATTCGTAAATGACAAATTAAAAGAAAAGTTTTTACAGGGAAAAAATACTTGACACCAGCGCCGGCATAAGTCATATTTCTCCCTGAAAACTTTAGACTTATCTGATTTTATCATACGGCATAGGATGAGGAGGATCAAAGGTGGCCCTGACCAAAGAGAACATCATTGACAATATTTATCATCAGGTCGGACTTAGCAAAAGTCAATCGCGAACTGTGATGGAGGGTCTTCTTGAGATCATGAAACAGACCCTGGAAAATGGCGAAGACCTCCTGATCAGTGGCTTCGGAAAGTTCGTAGTCAAAGAAAAATCATCAAGGAGGGGTAGGAATCCTCAAACCAGTGAAGATCTCCAGTTGAGGGCAAGGAGAGTGGTTGTCTTTAAGACATCTGGTGTTCTTCGTGACAAGATAAATAAAAGATCAAAAAGATAGTCTATCTGAGTATCTCCAATATCTCGTGCAGTTCGCCCCTTATCTCCTTAACAAAGGGGTACGAAACAGTCGATCCTCTGGTCTTTTCCCTCTTCATGCGCAGCCTGGCGCCTTCAATGGTCATTCTTTCCTCATAGAGCAGCCTCTTTATCTCAAGAAGAATTTCTAAATCCTTTCTCTGGTATGTCCTTTGTTTGGAGTCAGCCCTGCGGGGCTTCAATTGGTGGAATTCGCTTTCCCAGTATCTCAAGACGTATGGTTCAACATCAACAATACGGCTTGCCTCTCCAATACGGAAATATCGTCTGTTGTCAGGAATCTGGCCCACTGTCTTGGCCCTCCCTTAATCTTCCCCCTGTTTCATGTCTGATCTTGTCAATAATGGACTCATGCAAACTGTTTATTTTTTCACCCTCAAGGGTTTCGTGGGCAGATCTATAGGATATCCTGAATGATAGAGCCTTTTCTAAGGGATCGACCTTCTCTCCCTCATAAAGATCAAAAATCTGGACAGACTCTAACAGCTCGCCCCCCTCTCTCCTTACGATCTCAATAATTTTTGCACTCTCTATCCGCCTTTCTACAAGAATGGAAATATCCCTGAAGACAGCGGGAAATTTAGGAAAGGGACAAAATTCTCTTGCCACGGAAAGGAGCGTCAAGAGAGCTTCTACATCGAGTTCAAAAAGATACGCCCTCTCGTTTTTCAGGTCATAGGCATCAATCACACTTGAAGCAACCATCCCCATCTGTCCGATGAGCCTGTCCGAACAGTATATCCCTGATGAAATCTCCGGGTCAAATCCCGGAAAGCCATTCTTCCTCTTAAAACGAACACCCTCAAGACCTACGGACCTCAAGAGGGCCTCCACCGCGCCCTTTATGTCATAGAAATCGCAATGTCTTTCATCATCGTACCATGATTTTTCCTGACACAAACCAGTCATTATCGCAGCCAGACAGAACTTTTCAGTGGGCTGTTGATCCCCCTCTTTCCGGATAAATGTTTTACCCCACTCGAAAAGCCTCAGATCTCTGACCTCATGAAGCACGTTGGTTTTGACCGTGGCCATAAGTCCCGGGATTAGAGAAGTTCTGAGCACAGACTGATCAACAGTAAGGGGATTCATGAGGCTGGTAAATAACCTCAAATCGCTATTTTCCTCAGCGCCAAGCATATCAGCAGAATCAGGAGAGATAAAACTATAGGTAATGATTTCAGTAAAGCCCAAGCCTGTCATTATTGATCTTATCTGGTCCCGGATCAGGATTGCCGGAGTGTCCCCTTCTTCTGAAGGTCTGATACTCGGATAGGTAAGAGGTATCTTGTCGAACCCATACAGCCTTGCCACTTCTTCAATCAGATCCACTTCCCGCTTAATATCCACCCTGAAAGATGGCGGTTTGACCTTCAATGCATTTCCATTTACATCATGGACCCCCATCTCAAGTGCCTCAAAATATCCCTTCATGACATCCTTTGAAATGGAGGTGCCCAAAATTCGATTTGCCTTGTCTTTGCGGAAATGAATAACAGAAGGGGTAAAGATTTCAGGATAATTATCTATGATGCCCTTGGCAATCTTTCCTCCTGCCAATCGGCACATAAGAGAAACGGCCCGCTTGAGAGCAGTGGTGGCCCCCCCGATATCAGCACCTCTTTCAAAACGATAAGAGGCCTCTGAGGAAAGGCCCATGTGCTTTGAGCCCCTGCGAATGGTCACGGGGTCAAAAAAAGCGCTCTCCACCAAAACATTCCGAGTTCCGGCAAAGATCTCCGAATTAAGTCCACCCATGATCCCGGCTAAGGCCACGGCTCGCTCTCCATCGCAGATCATGAGGTTTTCTTGATTAAGTTTCCTCGTCTCTCCGTCTAAAGTAGTAAAGGTCTCCCCCTTTTCCGCCCGTCTGACCACAATCCTGTTCTCTCTCAGCCGATCGTAATCAAAGGCATGCAGGGGCTGACCCATCTCTAACATCACATAATTGCTCACATCAACCAGGTTGCTGATGCTCCTGATCCCGGACTGATAAAGCCGGTATCTCATCCAGAA
>JAOZQV010000012.1 GCA_029932035.1 Deltaproteobacteria bacterium
GACTTTCCCATGAGATATGGCTTTCAGAAGCCTTGACAAAATGGTAGGTGGAGAATATGTATCTGTAACCGTTCAGATCTTTTGTGAATCCTCGAGTTGGAGAAGAACTGACTCTGGAATAAAGTCTGATTATAACGTCTCGGGGCCTTAAAAAAATATGGCAGCAAATACCATGAATTCAAATGAGCGAAAAATCCTGGCAACCACCTGCTTTGGCCATTTTATGAGCCATTTCAATATGCTGATGTTTCCCGCCCTTGTCTTGCCGCTCATGGGAAAGTATGGCATGGACCTGAGCCATGTCTTAGCGCTTTCCTTCTGGATGTACCTGTTCTTCGGCCTCACTGCTCTGCCATGGGGCATGGTGAGTGACAGGATTGGGGCAAAGCCCCTTCTCCTTCTCTTCTACACAGGTGCTGGTTTATGCGGATTAGCAGCGGGGTTTCTCGTCGACTCTCCGGGGGCCTTTTCTCTTTGCCTGGCAGGGGTGGGAATCTTTTCGGGTATATATCACCCGGCGGGCCTGGGTTTGATCTCAAGAGGGATCAGCAAGATGAGTATGGCCTTGGGATACAACGGCATGGCGGGTAATGCAGGCCTGGCCGCGGCTCCTATTTTAGCTGGAGTTATCAACCATTTCTATGGCATTCAGATGGCATTTATCTTCCTTGGCTGCCTCAATCTCCTTGGCACAGTCATTATGCTTTTCCTTCCCCTGATTGAACCGGCAAGGAATGAAAAAACTGAATCTCAAGGGTCAATGAGGCTGATGTTGGGCTTTGCCATATTGTGTATATGCATGATGTTAGGTGGTATAGCCTATCGCACGGTTACCGTAATCCTACCCTCCTATCTTGAGCTTAGAAACCCCGCGCTGCTCGATTGGATAAGCAGGTTGCAGTGGATGCCAGCCTCAAGGAATGTGGCGGCCACAGCCCTCTCGTCCTCGGTGTTCGTGGTAGGCATGTTTGGGCAGTTCTTGGGTGGCCTTGCCGCTGAACGGTTTGAGCCCCGTCGCGGATATCTCATATTTCACATGTTGGCCCTACCCATGGCCTTAGCCATGGCCTACACGACAGATGTTTCCCTCCTCCTGATAACCATGGGCTACATACTATTTTTATTGGGTATGCAACCGATTGAGAATACCCTTGTGGCCAAGTTCACCCCGGACAAGCTGAGACACAGCGCCTACGGCGCCAAATTTATCCTGACCTTCGGAGTGGGAGCCGTCGCCGTTCACTTAGTGGGATGGATAAAAGAGGCATGGTCATTACCTGCAGTATTTGTGGCCATGGCAATGGTTTCCCTCGCCATCGTACTCTTTATCTTACTACTGATGAGAGTAACCCGAAAGATCAGTGCTTAGAAATGATTACAGATATCAGAGATAGACCGAGGTTGGAGCACCTCGACATAATAGAGTTAAACTTTATTCGAGACCATGGGGACTTTTTATTCAGGCGGCACTATCGCATGGGCCTGCGCTCCCATATTATGGAGGTGCTGAAACCCGCAGATGTGACAGCAGAAAATACCGGCATCATCAAGGATGGCCTCAGGTGGTTCCCCAAGGCCAACCCCCTAAAGGTGTTAAGGATCTTCAGGACCAGATTCGACAACTTAAGAGATGCGGAAGGGGAGCTAGAACGGGTAAAGCTCGTTGAGCAATATCTTGGCCCTGAGTATATCGCAAGATCCGATGAATTTTTGGTAGATTATGCAATAAAAGGGAGATATGAACTGCTTCTCTGCGGGCTCCAGGAATACGTTGATGGCGAGATTTTGGATCCGTGGGGTTCTCTGTATGAAGATCATTTGACCTCCCTTTTCCGGCGCACCTATTCTGGAGCAGCGAAGAATTTACCCCGGGCAGTTGAAACATGGAAGAGGAATGTCCGGACGGGGGCTGAGAGAGCTTTGGAGAAGATCAGAAAGATGATCACCCAGGCAAATCTTGTCCCGGATCTGGCAGGTGTGGGCAATCTCCTCCTCACCCGGACGGGAAATATCAAGCTTGTGGATATCAATAACATATCCAGGGTCTCCTTCGAACCCGCCATCCCGCGGGACGACAGGGGCTATCCTGTCTGCGATAAATCGATTGAAGCTCTCTCTCTCTTAGAGCAGAAATTGATTGGCAGGCCGGCAGACAGGAGTATCCCTATTTACCGAACCTTCCTTGATCCCGGCAGAATGAAGGAGGTGCGATCCATTGAGAGAGAGTTTCATGTTTCCATGGGTTCTTCCAACTCCTCCTTCTACCCCTCACGGTAACGAAGCTCGATACTGGTTGTAGCGAAAAGGAATTACCGCTGACCTGTCGGACGACATTGAGGTCACTGTTGTTCACAAACACTCCATGCCCTTAGTCCCTGACCCAGTCCAGGCAGTACGGCAAGCATTGAAAATCACTTTGCCAGGGATAAAGATGCCCATGTGGATTTAGGAAAAACCTCTAAAGATATCCCGATTATGATAGATCGGCGCTTTGTGGAGGCTGATCTCAAGATCGTCACCGGTCTGGTTGAACCCCACTTCATGGCCGGGAGTTCGTGGATGCCCAGCGAATCCTTTGCCAGGTAGGTCCGGAGCGGTTCATGTCAATTTTAGAGACCAGGGAGAAGGCCCTCATTGACGAGTGGGAGACTGAAATGTTAGTGAAGGCATTGAGAAAGAGAACCGTGCAGCTTTATACGACCGGACTCAGCCGCGAGGATATGAAGGATATCTACGTGGAATCGGTTTCTTCGATTGAGGAAGCTATTTTGGCAAGCGTGGAGTCACACGGAGATAGGGATATTGCCGTTGTACCGGAAGGACCTTATGTTATTCCCGTTTTTGGGCCAAAATGAACGGGGAGCAGATAGTGGCTTCCTTGAGGCGGATCACAAATATAACTCTTGTTTTTCGGAGGTGAGATCATGGACAGGCAATCAATCATCAATGGGTTGAAGGAAATAGTGGGGCCGGAGAATGTCCTGACTTCGGATATGGACATGGCGCTCTACAGCTATGACGCTTCCTTGGAAAAGGGGATGCCGGATGTAGTTGTAATGCCCGGTTCAACCGAGGAAGTATCAAAAATCATGGCCCTGGCCTACAAGGAAAAGGTTCCAATCCTTGCCCGGGGTTCGGGCACCAACCTGACAGGGGGCACAATCCCTGTGAAGGGGGGTATTGTTGTTCATTTTTCCAGGATGAATCATATCTTAGAGATTGATATCCCCAACCGTACGGTGACCGTGGAACCGGGGGTTATTACCCTGGACCTTCAGACAGAGGTACTCAAGAAGGGCTTTGTCTACCAGCCTGATCCCGCAAGCCAGAAGGTCTCGACCATTGGCGGTAACATAGCGGAGAATTCAGGCGGACCCCACTGCCTCAAGTATGGGGTTACCTCGAACCATATCCAGGGTCTCGAATTGGTCCTGAACGACGGGTCTGTGATACGGACAGGTGGAAAGAGCTGGGACAATCCCGGATATGATATCAAAGGGCTCTTTGTTGGTTGCGAGGGTACTTTGGGTCTGGTGACCAGAGCCATCCTGAAACTGGAACGGGCCCCGGAGGCAGTCAAGACCATGCTTGCCATCTACGAGACTATTGAGGATGGCGCCAACACGGTCTCGGCCATTATCGCGGAGGGGATCATTCCGGCCACCTTGGAGATGATGGACAACAGGGTCATGCGGGCCGTGGAAGAAACAATCAAGGTGGGGTATCCCTTAGACGCTGCTGCTGTGCTGATCATCGAGCTTGACGGGATGCCCGAGGGTATGGATGAAAATGCCGAAAAAATCATAGAGATCTGCAAGCGGAACAATGTGAGAGAAGTGAAACTGGCAAAGGATGAAGCGGAAAGGGGTCTGCTGTGGGCGGGCCGAAAAGGGGCTTTTGGTTCCGTGGGACAGGTAAGACCCAGTTATCTCTGCTGCGACGGGACGGTGCCCCGCACCAAACTGCCGGAGGTTCTGGGAAAGGTCATTGAGATCGGGCAGAAGTATGATCTCCCTATTGGAAATGTTTTTCATGCGGGAGATGGAAACCTGCATCCACTCATCATGTTTGATGAAAGGGATCCCGATGAAAAGGAACGGGTTCTCAAGGCAGCTACCGAGATTTTGAAGGCATGCGCCGATGCCGGGGGAACTATCAGCGGGGAACATGGTATAGGACTTGAAAAGTTGAGAGAAACGGCATTCATTTTCTGTGAAAATGATCTGGAGTTCGAGCGCAAGTTAAAAAAGGCCTTTGACCCGGATGGTATCATTAATCCCGGAAAAATGATTCCCGAGCCCGTTTGTGTGCAGTAGAGAGAGAAAGGAGTTTTTACGTGGCAGATTTTAAAGGGATACTTGGAGGACTTGCGGAGATCGTGGGCCAGGAATTTGTAAAGACGGAACCTGATGTCCTTTCGGCCTACGGGGTGGACAACATGCTACCAAGGGCCGTGGTCTTTCCAAAAAACACAGAGCAGGTTTCGGAGGTGGTTCAGCTTGCAAATCGTGAGAACATGGCCATTATTCCATGCGGAAACAGGACCAAGATGGCCATGGGCAACGCGCCGGCCCGGTTAGACGTGGTGATATGCACATCCCGTATGAACCATATGATCGATGTGGACACATCAAACCTGACCATCACGGTAGAGTCCGGTGTTAAATTCAGGGATATTCAGGCAAGGCTTGCCACGCAGGAAGATCGTTGCTACCTGCCCCTCGATGATCTAATGACCGAGGCCGATGAAGTTATCTGCTCTGATAGATCACATAGCGGTTGCTTTCTGCCAATCGATCCTTCATACGCCGATTCGGCAACCATAGGTGGTATTATCACCGCCAATTCCAGCGGGTCTCGCAAGCTCCTGTATGGAAATATAAGGGATTCGATTCTCGGGGTTCGAATGGTAGCGCCTACGGGAGAGATCCTCGGATCAGGGGGGAAGACAGTAAAAAACGTGTCCGGTTATGATGTTTCCAAGCTGGCTGTTGGTTCAATGGGGAGTCTGGGCATTATATGTGAAATGACGCTAAAGCTCCTCCCACTGCCGGAGAGAATGGAGACCCTCTTAATCTCCTTCGGATCCTTTTCCCATGTCTCTGCCTTTATCGAAAAAGTTTTTGAAACCCATCTGCTTCCGGCTGGTGTTGACATAATGAACCAGGAGGCCTACATGCAACTGAATATGGACGGCATCCCTGATTTCGGATCCAACGGCTATGTCTCCGCTATAGCCATTGAAGGCTTTGAACAGGCCATCGACCGCATGCGGACTGAAATCATGAGTATGGCCAAGACCAACGGCGCCAGGTCCGACGTTTGTCTTCAAGACGAAAGGCACCTGCTGTTCTGGCTCGCAGTGAGTAACCTTGATGTTGCTCTTGCAGACAGAGGCTCCGACCTCATCAAGGCCAAGCTCAATTACCCCATTTCAGAGTGGAGAGGGATTGTTGAATCTGTGGAAAATACCTTTTCCGATGCAGATCTCGATTATACGCTCCAGGTCCATACGGGAAACGGAATCTGTTTGCCCCGTCTTCTTGTCTTGCCGAACGACGCTGAAGCCATGGACAGGGGCATACGCGCCATGAACAGTCTCCTGGCCCGCTGCCGTGAGGTGGGAGGAAACATGGTCATTGAAGACGCCCCCTCGGAAGTGAAAGATCGCCTCAAGATGTGGGGAGAGGCAGAGTCCGACTTCGTTGTCATGAAGCGGATCAAGGAGCAGATCGATCCATCCGGCATCATGAGCCCGGGACGCTTTGTGGGGGGGCTCTAATTGAATATTGAATACTGACTATTGTCGATTGAAAAATATCGACCTGTACGGTTAAGTTTAAGCTGTGTAGATTGAGAAAAACCTGTATTCACCGCAGAGACGCGAAGGACGCAGAGATAAATGATTTTCTCTTTGCCGTTGAGAGGACGCCAAAGAGAAACCACTCAATTTAGATAGTCGTGTCAAAATGGCCTCTAAATTTGTCTTATTTGTGTGGCCGACTTAAATATTGACATACAAAGCAATATTCAGTCGTGCTAACTTGTGGATGGCTATCTCTTTTTGTTTTGCGTTGTCCTGCAAGTCCCGCTTTTTTCAGCGGGATCAGCGAAAAACAAAAAAAGAAGTAACCTCTGCGAACTCTGCGTCTGCGGTGAAATACCTAACCACACAGGTTGAAAAATATCTGAGAAGCCCAACGATAAATAATCCAACTGCCATAAGCGTTTTTTTTGAGCCAGAGCAAAGGAGAGAGGTAAGACCATATGAACATCGTCCAACTAAAGAAACTCTCATATGACGAGGTGGCCAAATGCAATAAATGCGGGTTCTGCCTGCCCAGTTGTCCCACCTATTTGGTTAAGAAGAGTGAGGCCTATTCCCCGAGGGGGCGAAACGCCATTACCCGATTTGCCATCGAGAACAGTCTGGAGCTGAATGCGGATACGGAGAAAGCCATTTTTACCTGTCTCGGATGCGGCGCCTGTGCAGCAGTCTGTTTGTCCAGTGTTCAGACAAAAGATCTCATCTTCCAGAACCGTGAATGCCAGGTGGACAGGGGGTTTTATCCAAAGGTGGCAAAGCGATTAGTCAAAACCCTTGAAGAGAACCGGAACATATCCGACGATGATCAGGAGGACCGTGCCGAATGGCTGGAGCTGATCAAGGATCTGCCTGAAGAGGCCTTTGAAAAGGGGCACGCCGACATCCTCTTCTTTGTGGGCTGTGTGGCATCGTTTTTCCCGATGGTGCAGAAGATACCCGCCAATATGGCCAAGATCCTGCAAATGGCGGAGGTGGACTTTACCATTCTCGGCGGTGATGAGTGGTGCTGCGGGTTCCCACTTGTGGGAGCCGGTATGCCTGAAAAATTAGAGGAATTAAAGAAACACAACCTCAATAAGGTGGCGGACGTGGGCGCCAAAAAGATTGTCTTTACCTGCCCATCCTGTCTCCATACCTGGAAACATCTGTATGACACGGATGTGGAACTGATGCATGCCAGCCAGTTGATTGCGGAACTGATTAAAAGCGGGAGCCTTAAGCTTAAAAACGATATTGATGTCACTGCCACCTATCACGACCCATGCGACTTGGGTCGCAATACAGGGATCTATGAGGAGCCCCGGGAAGTTATTCAGGCGATTCCGGGACTGCGATTTGTGGAACTGCCCATGAACCGCAAGTTTTCAGTTTGTTGTGGCGGCGGGGGAAACGTGGAGATGACCGATCAGGATCTATCCGCCCAGGTCGCCCAGATGAAACTTGATTCCATTCAGGATGCGGGGGCAGAGATGGTCATAACCGCGTGCCAGCAGTGCGTACGGACCATGGCCACCAGGGCACGCAGACAGAAAATCGACATAGAGGTTAAAGACCTCACCGAGCTTGTGGTTGAGGCTATGACATAAGGAGACGATAATGATTGCACAACTGTCAGTCTATCCCATAGGTGAAGGGACAAGCTTAGGCCGGTTTGTAAGGAAAGGGGTCGCAGTCATAGAAAAATCGGGCCTCACATACGAAGTCGGAGGGATGAGTACGTCGGTTGAGGTGCCCGATCTGGATACCTTGTTTGCCCTTGTCAAAGAGATCCATGCGGCCCACGTGGCAGAAGGAGCGCGCCGGGTGGTCATAGACCTGAAGGTTGACGACCGCCGGGACAAAAAAGCCACCATCACGTCCAAGAAAAAGTCGGTGACAAGCAGGACATAATACGCCCTCGAAAGAAAATCCGAGTTTTGTTGCAACCCATCCGCTGGCTGGAGGACCCTTTACCGGCGGTCTTCCGCCGGCATTTCCGGAGGAGCTCACCCTATCCCCGGAAACGATCAGAACAATTGAACATACGATAATGTTATTAGCACCTATTTGTTTAAATCACATCATGTTTGCACATGATTTACGCCATAGCCAGACTGAAGATATAAGGAATTCTATCAATTTTAATAGAAAGGACAGAGCATAATGACTTGAAACTGACAAAATCATTCTTATTTTATGGCACACCTCGGCTATTTAACCTTCCCTCTGGTACGGAACTCTCGTTGCAAGAGGGAATATTTTTGCCGCAAAATCCGAATTAGGAAATAATGAGGAAAATATGAAAACCACCTTGGAAGATATCAACCCTGTCAAAAAGAAACTGTTGATTGAGATCGACTCGAAGCAAGTGGATAAAAAACTGAATCAGGCATACGGAGTAATCAGGAAGAGTGCCAAGATTCCTGGATTCAGGCCGGGAAAGGTGCCGAGGAAGATCCTTGAAACCTATTTTGGCAATCAGGTAATAGATGATGTGACAAGAGAACTGATTAGCGAGTCCTTTCCAAAGGCTGTTGATGAGGTAAAGGCCTTTCCCCTTGGGCAGCCAATACTCGAAAAAGGGGTCTTGGAACAGGGACAGGATTTTAACTACTCTGCCATCATGGAGGTCCGACCCGAGTTTGAAGTCAAGGATTATCTCGGGGTGGATATGGAAAAAGAGATACTCTCGATTAGCGAGGACGATGTCCAAAAACGGCTGGAAGAGATAAGGGAAGCCAACGGGAAGATGGCCTCCATCGAAGAAGAGAGACTGATCCGGGATGGGGATTTCGTTATTGTTGACTACGAAGGCTTTGAGGATGGCCAGCCCATGGAAGATGTTAAATCCTCAAACCTCCTCGTTAAGGTGGGAAAGAATGACTTTCATCCCAAATTTGATGAGGCTCTGATTGGGCTCAAGAAGGAGGATGAAACAGAAGTTGGCATCGATTTTGAGGAGGATTTCTATCACCCCAAACTTGCAGGAAAGAGCGCTAATTTCAAGATCAAAATAGTTGATATCAAAGAATTGGTACTTCCGGATCTGAATGATGAGTTTGCCAGTAATCTCGGGGCAGATCTGAAAGACTTAGACAGCCTCAAGGATGAGCTGAAGAAGGCCATTACCTCCCAGGAAGAGAAGAGGATCGATAGCGAACTAAAACAGAGATTGCTTGAAAAGATCTCTGAGGGTATTGATTTCGAACTGCCCGAGATCTTGATAGACGCGGAGATTGATTTCTCAGCCAGAAGACTTAAGGATAACCTGGAAAGAAGCGGATCGAGCTTGGAAAAGGCGGGCATCTCTGAGGCAGGATTAAAAAAGGAATTCAGGCCTGCTTCAGAAAAGCGGGTCAGGGAAATGCTTATATTAGACCGGATAGCTAAACAGGACGGGATCGATATAGATGATGACGATCTTGAGGAAGGATACGGAAAGTTAGCGGAAACCATGGGTCAAGCGGTTGAAACCGTGAAAAAATATTATGAGGCGAGAGGCCAGGTGGATTCCCTGAAGGAAGAGCTGCTCAAGGAAAAAACATTGAACTATCTTGTTGATCATGCTAATATTTCAGAAGTGGAGAGAGATGCGCTCAGCCAGGGCGAGGGCCCTGAACAGGAGGACAAATAGACTTTATGCTAATACCAATGGTTATAGAACAGTCAAGCCGCGGAGAAAGGGCGTATGACATTTATTCGAGGCTTTTAAAGGATCGCATAATATTTATGGGAGAGCAGGTGGTTGATGATATGGCCAATATAATCATTGCCCAGATGCTCTTTTTGGAGTCTGAAGATCCGGACAAGGATATCAACGTCTATATTAATTCTCCGGGAGGGTCTGTCACTGCAGGCTTGGCCATCTACGATACTATGCAGTATATTAAGCCTGATATTGCCACAATATGTATGGGGCAAACCACGAGCATGGCCGCGCTTCTTTTGGCAGCCGGGACAAAAGGCAAACGTTATGCCCTTCCCCATGGCAGAGTTATGATACACCAGCCGTTGGGGGGCGCTCAGGGGCAGGCTACTGATATTGACATCCACGCGCGGGAAATATTAAAGATGAGAGATGAGCTTAACGAGATCTTAGCGAAGCATACTGGCCAGGATATTGAAAAGATCCGTAAAGACACCGAGCGTGACTTCTTTATGAGCAGCGAAGAGGCCAAAGAGTACGGGATTATAGACAGGGTCATCAGCAAGAGGGAGATGCAAAAACAGTTTGCAAAGAAAAAATAATCCGCGATACGCCGAATCTTATTGATAGAGGTCTAAGGTGAGAAATTATGGGCAAAAATGACGTTTCTAATGACGACCTGCTCTGTTCTTTTTGCGGAAAGAGCCAGGATGAGGTAAAAAAACTCATTGCAGGTCCTTCAGTCTATATTTGCGACGAATGTATTCAGTTGTGCAACGAGATTATTGACGAAGAGTATAGCCAGGAAGGCGAAGAAGGCGCTAAACAACTCCTGAAGCCTTCCGAGATAAAGGAGACTCTTGACCAGTATGTTATAGAGCAGGAAAGACCAAAAAAGGTCCTTTCAGTGGCCGTTCATAACCATTACAAGCGTATAAGCACCAAGGTCGATATGGAAGGGGTTGAGATCGAGAAAAGCAATATTCTCCTAATTGGTCCCACCGGTTCAGGCAAAACGCTCTTAGCGCAGACTTTAGCCAAAATATTGAAAGTTCCGTTCACTATTGCTGACGCTACCACATTGACAGAGGCTGGTTATGTGGGCGAAGACGTGGAGAATATCATCCTGCATCTCGTCCAGTTCGCCGACTACGATGTGGAAGCTGCATGCAAAGGAATCGTGTACATTGACGAAATTGATAAGATCGCAAGAAAATCTGACAGTCCGTCTATTACACGCGATGTCTCAGGAGAGGGGGTCCAGCAGGCCCTGTTGAAAATTATTGAAGGGACCTTGGCCAATGTTCCCCCTAAGGGTGGCAGAAAACACCCGCAGCAGGATTTTGTAAGGATTGACACGAGCAATATCCTTTTTATTTGCGGCGGCACTTTTAACGGCTTAGACAAGATCATCTCTAATCGTCTCGGGAGTAAATTGATCGGATTTGAGGCCGACATAAAAGGGCAGGGGGATATAAAGATCAATGAAATAATGACGCACGTTCAGCCTGAAGATCTTGTGAAATTTGGTCTTATACCTGAATTTGTCGGAAGGATCCCTATCACCTCCACATTGGACGAGCTAAGCTTAGACGCGCTGGTAAGGATTTTGAAGGAACCAAAGAATGCGCTTATCAAACAGTACAAGAAGCTGTTTGAGTTAGAAAATGTTAAACTAAGCTTTACGGATGAAGTTTTACTGGCCATTGCCAAGGATGCCATCAACCGGAAATCCGGGGCGCGCGGTCTGAGGGCAATTCTTGAAACGGCCATGCTGGACATAATGTATGACATACCTTCTTTTCCCGAAATCAGCGAATGTGTAATAAATGAAGAAGTTGTTACTAAAGGTAACTCGCCTCTTTTGCTTTATGAAAATGAGGCCAAATTTGGATGATATTATTTTGAATACTCTTAAAAAGGATTTTAGTGATATTGATACTGATGAAAGATATTTTTATCCACTTCTGCCGTTGAGAGATGTGGTTGTCTTTCCGAATGTGGTCGTGCCTCTATTTGTAGGGCGCGAGAAGTCTATCAAGGCCCTTGAGCATGCTTTGTCTCAAGACAAACAGATCTTTCTGTCAGCTCAAGCAGACGCCAAAGTGGATGATCCATCTCCAAAGGATATCTTTGCTTTTGGTACTCTTGGCACTGTCCTTCAGCTCTTGAAACTCCCTGATGGGACAGTAAAAGCCCTTATTGAAGGAAAAGAACGGGGCATGATAGAGAATTTCATGGACAAGCAGGGTTTTTTCATGGTGGAAGTCAGTAAATGCCAGGATACTTTTATTTCCACGCCTGAAACCGTTGCATTAGTGCGCTCTATTAATAACAGCTTTGAAGAATATGCTAAATATAACAACAAAATTGGGAAAGAAATAGTTTCGGCAGTGACTTCCATAGAATCCCCTGGACGTCTCGCCGATACTATAGCCGGCCATTTAGCGCTGAAGGTATCCGATAAGCAGGAGATCTTAGAATCAGTTGACTTGAACCAGCGGCTAAGCAAACTCTATGAAAAACTTGGTAGTGAGGTGGATATCCTTCGTCTTGAGCATCGATTGAGGACGAGAGTCAAGAAACAGATGGAGAAGACCCAAAAGGATTATTACCTCAACGAACAGATACGCGCCATTCAAAAGGAGATGGGGACCAAGGACGATTTCAAGGCAGAGCTTGATGAGCTGCAAAAAAAGATTAAACGTAAGAGGCTGACCAAAGAGGCCCACTCAAAGGTAAAGCAGGAATTCAAAAAGCTGAAAATGATGTCCCCCATGTCGGCAGAGGCCGCTGTGGTGCGTAACTATATTGACTGGATTATTGACCTCCCATGGTTCGACAAAACAAAGTCCAAACTTGAGATTGAAGAGGCCGAGGCTATACTTGAGGAGGATCACTACGGCCTTGAAAAGCCCAAAGAAAGAATTGTTGAATATTTAGCTGTTCAACGTCTGACCAAGAAGATAAAAGGGCCGATTCTCTGTTTAGTAGGTCCTCCCGGAGTTGGCAAGACCTCATTAGCCAAATCGGTCGCAAGGGCGACCGGTAGAAAATTTATCCGCCTTTCCTTGGGGGGGGTCAGAGATGAAGCTGAAATAAGAGGACATCGAAGAACATATATCGGGGCCATGCCGGGCAAGATTATTCAGTTTCTGAAGAAGGCAAAGTCCAACAATCCGGTATTCTGTTTGGACGAAGTGGACAAAATGAGCACTGATTTCCGAGGTGACCCATCCGCTGCCCTGTTAGAGGTGCTCGATCCGGAGCAGAATGTGGCCTTCAATGACCATTACTTAGATCTTGACTATGATCTCTCGGATGTTTTTTTTATCACAACGGCAAACAACCTGCACAACATTCCTATTCCCTTGCAGGACAGGATGGAGATTATCAGGCTTCCCGGTTATACAGAGATTGAGAAGCTCAATATCGCAAAGCAATTTTTGGTGAAAAAGCAGATAGAGCAAAACGGTCTTGGGTCTGAGAATATCTCCTTTACTGATAAAGCAATCCTGACCATCATCCGCACATATACAAGCGAGGCAGGCGTCAGGAATCTGGAGAGAGAGATCTCTTCAATTTGCCGAAAGGTCGCCAAGGAAGTCGTCAAAAATGGGAGGAGCACCGTGATCTCGGTTAAGGCCCGATCCATACCGAAATATCTTGGAGTCCTGAAGTACCGTTACGGACGTACAGAAGAGCAGAATTGTATCGGTGTGACCACCGGCTTGGCGTGGACAGACGTTGGCGGCGAACTCCTCCAGACAGAGGCCGCCATAATGCCTGGCAAGGGAAATCTAGTCCTCACTGGAAAACTCGGGGAAGTTATGCAGGAATCGGCGCAGGCAGCGTTGAGTTATATTCGGTCAAGGGCAAGGAGTTTAAAGCTGCCTGACAATTTCTATGAAAAGATAGATATTCACGTCCACGTCCCTGAGGGAGCCATTCCCAAAGATGGGCCCTCTGCCGGCATTACGATCGCTACATCCATTGCTTCTGCGCTGACGAGTAACCCTGTAAATCGTGATATTGCCATGACCGGTGAGATAACCCTGAGAGGAAGGGTCCTTCCCATTGGAGGACTGAAAGAAAAGATCTTAGCTGCCCATAGGGGCGGTGTTACCAAAGTGCTAATACCCTTAGAAAACAAGAAGGACGTCGCGGAGATCCCCAGGAAAATCCTGAAAAAGGTCGAGTTGGGTTTTGTTGAACATACGGATGAAGTCCTTAAGGAAGCATTAATCTTGAGTGATGGCAAGGGTTTGTTTGCCTCGGAAGAGGAATGCAAGCCTTTCAGTTTCGCGGATATCGCTCAAATGGAGAAGAATGTTCCGACAAGTGTGATAGCCCACTGAACATTAAAATATCGTTCAAATTATCTTGACAAAAGAGAACGAAACTGTTAAAAAATTAGATTCCGTTTGTGACTCAGGCGGGTAGCTCAGTGGGAGAGCGCCGGCCTTACAAGCCGGGGGTCACGGGTTCAAGCCCCGTTCCGCCTACCACCTTAGTACGGGGGCGTAGTTCAGTTCTGGTTAGAACGTCCCGCATGAGTATGCGGGAAGGTCGCGAAAAGGAGTTGGTTTCATAGTCATTAGTTCACGGGGGCGTAGTTCAGTTCTGGTTAGAACGCCGGCCTGTCACGCCGGAGGTCGCGAGTTCGAGTCTCGTCGTCCCCGCCAGTTTAAACAAGGCTTGTCATTCCATGAAGGCGTGATAGGCCTTTTTTTGTCCCATGGCGTATTTCGTCTATATACTCCAAAGCCTGAAGGATGGAACCTATTATGTGGGTTCTACCCAGAACATAGAAGAGAGACTTGAACGGCATAACCAAGGCCGTTCGAGGTATACAAAACCGAAACGACCATGGGAGTTGGTTTACCATGAGAAATGCCCTGACCGATCCTCTGCTACCAAGCGTGAGCATGAGATAAAGGGTAAAAAACGCAAGGCATTTATAGATCAGTTGGTTAGAACGTCCCGCATGTGAATGCGGGAAGGTCGCGAGTTCGAGTCTCGTCGTCCCCGCCAGTTTAAACAAGGCTTGTCATTCCATGAAGGCGTGATAGGCCTTTTTTTGTCCCATGGCGTATTTCGTCTATATACTCCAAAGCCTGAAGGATGGAACCTATTATGTGGGTTCTACCCAGAACATAGAAGAGAGACTTGAACGGCATAACCAAGGCCGTTCGAGGTATACAAAACCGAAACGACCATGGGAGTTGGTTTACCATGAGAAATGCCCTGACCGATCCTCTGCTACCAAGCGTGAGCATGAGATAAAGGGTAAAAAACGCAAGGCATTTATAGATCAGTTGGTTAGAACGTCCCGCATGTGAATGCGGGAAGGTCGCGAGTTCGAGTCTCGCCTTCCCCACCAATAAAATCAAGGGTTTACGGACATTCCGTAACCCCTTTTTATTTCCGCTGAGTGAACAACTGAGTGGGTTATACAAAGCTCGAAATTACCGCCAAATCTCAAAAAAATGAGCGGGCCGCATTTAAGCTAACCCGCTCATTGTATTAACTTTTCTGGTCGGGACGGAGAGATTTGAACTCTCGACCCCCTGAACCCCATTCAGGTGCGCTTCCAGGCTGCGCCACGTCCCGCATTTTGTAGACTCATATTATAACACCCTCCCTCTTTGTCAAGAGATAAAATTGATTGAATGACAAAGTTACTTGTCAGTTCATCCAAATATGAATATGATGGGGCGGATTAGGGGGATAAACAACATTTATGACCAAGGTTTCAGGTGAAAACAATGAGTCGTCCTGATTGTATCAGTAATCGTAATATTAGAATCATAGCCACCTATGTCAAAACCCGTGTGGGTAATCACGAATCCCTCTTCGAAGGGCTTTCCTACCCTCGGGATCAATACCTTTCAGCAGAAGATTTTTTCCTGAATGAAGACGAGTGGACCACTTACGATAACTACGAGCGTATCTTCAGGAAGGGTAAGGAGCTTGTTGATGAGCCTGATTTCTTCTTTAACTGTGGCGCTTCTTCGGCCGGTCTGCGTTCATGGGGGCGATTTCACTACTTTGTAGGAGTGTTCGCCTCTCCAAATGACGGATTTATGAGAATACCCTTTTTTAACAAGAACTTCGACGACACCAAAGAAATCGAGGTAATCCTGCCTCCCACCTACAATCACCGGTCAAGAGAATTCAGGACCATTCTGAAGGTCCAGTTCCACAGCGATATCGATCCCAACAGCGACTATATAGGTGATCCATACCTGAGAGGGATGCTCTCCTCTATCCCGACCATTTGGGGACTGGCCCCAGCTACAGTCCGACAAACAGTGACTGCGTACAATCCTGAGATCCTCTTCAATCAAGAACCCGAATTCGCCAAATACCGGCTGGATGTCAAAGTAGAAAATGACATCATGACCCTGAGGGATCCAAACAAGGGCCAGCGTATCCAAGTGGGAAAAAAGATTCTTCTCGATCCTGAGCAGGTCAATGGTAAAGAGATTTACTTGGGGAAATACAATAAAATCCCTCTTGATTACCAGCCTGTCCATGGTGACCAAAGAGAAGCGATCCTTATCACTGAGACCATCAAGTTCGATGACCGGATTCTGCTTAGGGCCGGAGAAATTTTTATGGCGCCATATTTTGTCCTGGATGTTTCATATGACAAGGTATCCGCTTTCCACCGGATGTCCCAGGTATGGAGGAGAGGGGATGGAAAGGATTCGGGACAGGAATTAATCGAGACTATCAATCAGCTTAGAAGGAGCATGAGCGCCAAGAATGAGGCCTATCTTGTGCTCGAAAAGACCAACGCAGAACTGATAGAGGCCAAAGCCCGTTTAGATAAACACAATAGAGAGCTGGAAAGCAGGGTCGAATTGCGAACTTCTGAGCTGCGCAAGACCCAGCAGGATCTCCTGCGGCTAAATCGCGACCTCGAGACAAAGGTCAAAGAGCAGATAACCCAGTTGGAACGGTATAATGAGCTGCGCCGCTATCTCTCTCCCAAACTTACGGAGAAGATCTTAGCGAGTGATCATGCACTTGGGATAGAACCGCAGAGAAAAATGATGACCGTGGTATTTACCGATATCAGGGGCTTTTCAAGTCTCACGGACAGCTTGGAACCAGAGGAGCTTTTTTACCTCTTGAATAGATATTTTTCTGAAATGATAAAGATTATACACCTCTACGATGGAACGGTGAATAAGATCGTTGGCGATGGGCTCCTCATATTCTTTGGTGATCCGATCCCGATGGAAGATCATGCAGAACGGGCGCTGCGAATGTCTATAGATATGCAAAAAAAGGCTGAGGATCTATCAGATGAATGGGGCCAGTATGGCCATGAATTGGGCGTGGGTATAGGTATCAACAGCGGATTTGTAACTGTGGGCAATGTGGGTTCAGACGCGTACAGGGACTATACTATCATAGGAAACCAGGTCAACGTGGCGGCGCGCCTTGAAACGTCTGCCAAGGCCGGACAAATCCTGATCAGTCAGAGGACATACAGCCTGGTAAAGGAGGTAATTAAGGTAGAAGAGATAGGCGGCGTAAAGGTGAAAGGTATCCACAATCCAATCAAGACCTATAGTGTTTTGTGGTAATGACAACGGGTGTTGGTTATTAGCGCCGTGTCCTGAACGTTGAACCCCCGTGAACGTTACCTTTCAGAACAAATCGTCCAGATCTGAATCCCTTCCTCCTGGCATTTCACCATGCTTTTGCAGATATTGCTGGGTCAGCTCACTTTCCCTCTGGGAATACATCTTATCTTCTTCAAAATTGAACCATGCTGCCGCACTGCCTTTTTCCAGATCTTCAAGGAGATCCTTTCTTAAATCAGGAGTCCCTTTTATGGCTAAGACATTCTCGTCTTCATCATAAAGCTGATACACGCCCTCTGCCTCTGGAACCTGGACGATAATCTCTTCGTTAAAGACCAATATTTTTTTAGGGGGAGCGGGATTGCTCCCCAAATAAAGACGCAGGTCGCACTGGAGACATCGCCTGGCCTCCTGCAATGCCTGGTCATCAGCTAAACCGAGGGAGACCTCTCGAAATCCTTCCCTCCTTGATGTCAGGTCAATTTCAGGCGCTTTTTCACGGGGCCAGTTGGCAAACCCTTCATCCCTGCCTAAGCGCTGGCTCGGGGCTACCTTTTCAAACAGGACTTCATCAATTTCTCCTATGCCTCCCAAGGTTTTATCTATGGAGGATGCGGCTTTACGTCCGGCCGCAATGGCATGGATGATAGCGCCGGGCATTGCTGCCACGTCGCCACCGGCATAGACCCCTTCCATCTTTGTTTCAAGGGTTTCCTGATCCACAACAATAAGACCCTTTTCCACGGATATCCGCCTGTCATCCTCAAGAAATGACAGATCTGAGGCTTGACCGATCGCCATGATTACCTGATCACCCGCTATGGTTTCCTTTGAATCATCAAATATAGGACAGAAATCCCCCTTTTCATCAAAAACCTCCACGCACCTCGCCAACTCCAGCCCCTTAATGCGGCCATCTTCACTCAGTATTTTGCGGGGCCCCCAGGAGGGCATTAACCTGACACCTTCCACAAGAGCGCCCTCGATCTCCCATTCGTGGGCCGGCATCTCATCGCGCCCCTCTAAACAGGCCATTATTATATCCTTAGCGCCGCACCTCAGGGCAGTAAGGGCCACGTCAACGGCCACATTCCCTCCTCCGATCACTATGACACGGTCTTTTAGTCTGACATCTTTACCTTCAGCAACCTCTCCCAAGAAATCGAGCCCCCACAAAACATCCGGCAAATCAGCTCCTTCAATGGAAATGCGGCGGCTCGATTGTAAGCCGACCCCCAAAAAGACCGCATCAAAGCCGACACTCTTGAGCCGATACAGATTGAAATCTTTTCCCAAGAACTCACCGGTTCTGAGTTCGATGCCCGTATTTAAGATATCCTCGATCTCCTTATCTAAGATATCTCGAGGGAGACGATAGGCGGGGATACCGTACCGCATCATGCCCCCAGCCTCTTCACGGGCCTCAAAAAGGGTCACGGTATGCCCCTTTTTGCGGAGATAAAAGGCAGCGGTCAACCCCGCTGGTCCGGCCCCGATAATGGCCACCTTCTTGCCCGTATCCTCTCCTATGGTTGACTGCTTCTTCCACAGCCCCTCTTCACCGTCCGCGGCATACCTTTTTAGCGCGCAGATCGATACAGGCTCGTTCACCTCTCCCCTGCGGCATACATCTTCACAGGGGTGAATGCATACCCTTCCCAAGATCCCGGGCAAGGGCGCTTTCTCTCTTATTACGGCGTTGGCCTCGTCCCTTCTCCCTTCGGCAATCAACCTCAGGTATCCCGGGATATCGATATGGGCCGGACAGGCCTCTTTACATGGGACGAGATCCTCCTCTTTTTTCCCCGGACGTACAGACTTGTCCATCAAGGCGCCCGTAGGACAGACTTCAACACAGGCCGTACAAAACTTACAACCTGAATCTTTCAAGGAAGATTCCAAGGCGCCGATCCGGACCTGGCCCTTTTCATCAAAAACAAAACCGATCGCTTCAATCCCCCTCAGATCACGGCATGCCCTGATACATCGGGTGCACCCGATACAGAGGTTGTAATCCCTGACAAAAAGTGCATGATCGTCAATGACAGGAAGATCGGTGGGTATCCATTTGGGCGTGGAAGGGGAGATCCCGATATAGTTGGCCACATTCTGGAGTTCACAATGCCCGAACTGGGTACAGCATCTCTCGTTCTCCGGCACATTCGACGAGCATTGGCTCCTGCTGCATCCCTCCTGCTGGGCACAGGTCAAGCACGCGTGAGGATGCCGTGACAGTATGGGAATGAGGTTTTTCTGCCGCCTGGCCGTAATGCGGTCATTTTCAGTGACTACAACCATCCCATCAGTCACTTCGGTCCCGCAGGAACTGATTAGCTCTGCTTCACCCTCAACTTCCACCACGCAGAGGCCACAACCCTTGCCAGCCTCGTCAGGCATGGCGTTTTCAACTTTCCGGTCACCCTGATAAATTACCCTGGCTGCCTCAATTCCCTTGGCAATTGGTAAATCCGGGTGATAGCAGAGGGTGGGGATATATATGCCTGCCCCCTGGGCCGCTTCTAAAATAGTGGCGCCATCAGGCACCACTATCTCCTGGGCATTAATTGTCAGAGTCACCTCCTTCATATAATCCCTCGCAATCATCCCCAATGAATAGGGATTTTCATTCCTTAACCCGCAACCCCTTGCCATTGACTATTGACTATTGAAAAATCGGAGAAGGACTGTTCTTCAACTCGCAACCCGCAACCCGCAACCCGCAACTCTCTATTTCTTCCTCCCTTTGCCCTTCCGGCACAGGGCATACCCAAAAAGGGCGGCGCCCACGGCTCCGGCAATCTGGGTATCCCATTTTGTCGTCATGCGCTCAAGACCGATCATGGACATGAGACGATCCATCACACCCCTGTTCTTTGCCATGCCGCCGGTGACCGCAAACTCAGGGTTCACCCCAAGCCTTTCCACCAAAGAGTAGATACGAGCCGCCATGGCCTTGCAATAGGCCCCAAGGACCTGCTCCTTGGTCCAGCCCTTTCGCAAGAGACCTATGGCCTCAGTTTTTGCATAGACGACACAGATGCTGGATACGGCCTCGGGCTCATCTCCTTCATATTCAAATGAACGGTCGCCAACCTCGTTGATGGAAATCCCGAGGAGGTCGGAAAAAACCTCCATGCCGCGGCCTGTTCCGGCCGCGCACTTGTCATTCGCCAGAAAGTTCGTCACCCTCCCCTTTTCATCACACTGGATCG
>JAOZQV010000249.1 GCA_029932035.1 Deltaproteobacteria bacterium
AACTATCATATTTATGATCTTTAAGACGAGGTGCGTTAGCGCAGAAGTCGTATTATGAAAAGGAAAAAAGAAGGCACACATCGCTATCTTCAAAATTATTGCAGTTTGTGCTATCAAGCTCAGGCTTAGAGTGCAAAGACATCTCTTGATATCAATCTGTTACCCCAATTGAAGACCATCTTGACATAAGAGCTCAATACATGAAAGCAGGTTTTTTGCATTACAATAATTTACCTTGAGGTCAATGGGGTCTTGATCAATGATATTTGACAGGTCGGGGAGGGTTTTAGAAAAAAAAGTCAGAAAGCACCCCTTATTGTCATTCCCGTGAAAACGGAAATCCAGGAAAATCAATCCCGCGGCGGGAGATTCCCGCTCCCCGATCAGGTCGAGGACAAGCTTCGCGGGCAGTGACGGCCTTGGAGATTTTTTACGAGACCATCAAAGTTGATAAGAGAAGGAATGAAAAAGGCCTGCAACTCATTCCAATTTGATCAGGGACGGGTCGTACTCGACAGGGGCCTCATATCCGAGAAGATTGCAAATTGTGGCAGCCACATTACTCAGGCCCGGTGTATCAAAACTGTTCAGGGAGAAACTGTTTGCTTCCGAGTAGTCCTTGATAATGAAAGGGACAGGGTTCCTGGTGTGGGCAACCATGGGAGTGCGCCTGCCGTTTTTCTCTGTCCACATACAGTCAGCGTTGCCATGGTCGGCCGTGATGATCGCCACTCCACCAGCATCCCTGATTACCTTCATGAGCCTGCTTAGACACAGGTCTACTGTTTCTACGGCAATACGGATAGAGATAGGAACCCCCGTGTGCCCCACCATATCGCCGTTGGCATAGTTCAGACGGATGAATTTGTATTTGCCACTGCGGATGGCATCTATCACCGCATCGGTTATCTCCGCCCCCTTCATCCAGGGTCTAAGGTCAAAAGTAACCCTGTCCGAGGGAATCTCCAAGTATTTCTCCAATCGTTCATCAATGTAGCCGGAGTTGTTTCCGTTCCAGAAATAGGTAACATGGCCGAATTTCTGAGTCTCCGAAATGGCGAAGGAGGTAATGTTAGTTGCACAGAGATATTCACCTAAGGTCCTATCGATGGCAGGCGGTTCAACAAGATAATTTAAAGGTATATGGGCATCTCCATCGTACTCCATCATACCCGCGTAAAAAACCTTGGGAACCCGTTTGCGGTTGAACTCGGAAAAATCAGGCTCATCAAATGCACGGGAAATCTCAATAGCCCGGTCACCCCGGAAATTGAAGAGGATAACTGCATCACCATCTTCAATGGCTCCCACAGGCTTTCCATCTTTTACGACCACAAAAGAGGCCATGTATTGATCTGTAATATCAGGGTCCTCCGCATAATAGGTCCGGATTGCCTCAGAGGCTGAAGGGAAACCGCGCCCTTCTCCAAGGACGTGGGCATTCCAGCCATTTTCCACCACTTTCCAGTCAGCGCCGTACCGGTCCATGGTGGTGACCATCCGTCCGCCTCCGGACGCGATACAATAGTCCCGACCGGCTGTTGATAGCTCCTTCAGCCTCTTTTCTAAGGGCTCAATAAAGGTGAGAGCGCTTTTTTCGCCCACATCCCGTCCGTCAAGGAGGCTGTGTACCCGAACCCGTTTGATGCCATCAGCGGCGGCGCGTTTCAGGAGGGAGTACAGATGGTCAATGTGACTGTGAACGTTCCCGTCGGAGACCATGCCCATGAGATGCAGCGTCCCTCCTTTGTTGGTGCGATCACGCACCCGGGCCCATGCCTTTCCTTCGAATATCCTCCCCGATCTTATGGCCTCGCTGACCAGTTTGGCGCCCTGGGCAAAGATCCTTCCCGCGCCAAGAGCATTATGACCCACTTCGGAATTGCCCATATCGCCGTCTGATGGCATACCCACCGCGGTCCCATGGGCCTTCAGGCGGATAAAGAGGGGTTCCTTGAGAAGGGAGTCTAAGGTCGGAGTGTATGAGACATGGACTCCGTCGCTCTCGTCTTGCGGGCCAATTCCAACACCGTCCATGATCACCGTAACCACCGGACCCGGAAGCTCTGTATATCCGGCAAGCCGTTTAAGGATCATATCTCCCATGGGTTCCTCCTCAAATCCTGTTTCGCTTCAGAAATCGAAAAATAATAGTCTGCTGGAAAGATATTATACTAACCAGGACTTTTTGCCAAGTTCAGATTCGTCAAATAGTTGAGTCGCTTGGTCTTCGATTTGAACATGGATGAAGAAGAGACCAGGATATCAGCGATAAAGAGGATGATAACGGGTTGTAGGGAAAACGAAAAGTTGATTTGAAAAAGCAATAACTTTGTGCAATAGTGTGAAATGCTGTATCATTTGTTTTTTGAGGACGATTTGGCGGTCCTTTGATTATTGAGTACGAAAGGAGAAACGGGATGGAAATTCAGGAATTAATTCCGGATTACGGGTTGGAGCATGCGGATCTTCATAATTTAGGAGATGTTTATTGGAATGTTTCCACACCAGGGCTCTATGAACACGCTATTCACCGCTATGAAGCCCATATGGCCCATTTAGGGCCGTTAGTGGTCTCAATGGGCCAGCATACGGGCCGTGCGGCAAAAGATAAATACGTCGTGGATGAACCGGAGACGACCGATGATATCTGGTGGGGAGATATCAATGTGAAGTACTCTGAGGAGAGGTTCAATTCACTTCACAGACGTATGGCAGCCTATCTGCGGGGCAAAACAGTATTTGTACAGGATTGTTATGCGGGTGCGGATGAACAGTTTCAACAGGCAGTGCGTGTTATTAATGAATTTGCATGGCACAATCTTTTTTCCCGCAACATGTTCATCCAGATGCCGAGGGAGCGTGAAATTATCAAGAGTTTTGTCCCTGACTTTACAGTGCTTCACTGCCCCAACTTCAATGCTGATCCGGACGAAGACGGGACGCGGAGCGGCACATTTGTCGCTCTTCACCTTGGGAAGAAACTGGTCCTTATCGGCGGAAGTGCTTATGCAGGGGAGATTAAGAAATCTATTTTTACGGGCCTCAATTTCCTGCTGCCCGAACAACAGGTTCTTTCCATGCACTGCTCAGCCAATGTGAGCAAGGATGATCCGGATGATGTGGCTATTTTTTTTGGTCTTTCGGGAACGGGCAAAACAACGCTTTCTGCTGATCCCAACAGACTGCTTATCGGGGATGACGAACACGGCTGGTCAGATAACGGGGTGTTCAATTTTGAGGGCGGATGCTATGCCAAGGTTATCCGTCTTTCCCAGGAGGCAGAGCCGGAGATCTATGAATGCACCAGACGGTTTGGCACTATCCTGGAAAATGTCACCCTGGATCCAGCCATTCATCGGATCGATCTGGATGACTCGAGCCTGACAGAAAACACACGCGCCTCATATCCTCTGACCCATCTCCCAAATATTGTGCCTTCCAGCATGGCCGGGCATCCTCGAAACGTCATTATGCTGACGGCAGATGCCTTTGGAGTTTTGCCCCCCATCGCCAGACTGACACCGGATCAGGCCATGTACCACTTTATCAGTGGATATACGGCAAAGGTTGCCGGAACAGAAAAGGGCGTTACCGAACCCTCTGCCACATTCAGCGCGTGTTTCGGCGCTCCCTTCATGGTGAGGCACCCATCCGTGTATGCCCAGTTGCTCGCGGACAAAATCGCCAAACACCGGGCCGAGTGTTGGCTTGTGAATACGGGCTGGACCGGTGGAGCCTATGGAATCGGTTCCCGCATGAAGATCCAGCATACCCGGGCCCTATTGAATGCTGCTCTTAACGGGACTTTAGAAAAGGTGAAGATGCAAACTGACCCCATTTTCCATTTCCAGATCCCGTTAGAGGCGCCCGATGTCCCGTCCGAAGTCCTGAGTCCCCGCAATACCTGGGCTAATCCCCATGAATACGATGTTCAGGCGGCAAAACTGGCAGGTCTCTTTCATGAGAATTTTGCCCAGTTTAAAGACATTACTCCAGAGAATGTCCTGGCCGCCGGCCCGTCCTAAACACGTGGGGGGGCCTGGTCCCCACATGGCCGAGATTACGAATTACGACACACCCACTGGCGGGATGATGGGAAAAGGCGGAAGAGACAAATATAAGGCAATTTTATGGATGACTCCTGGATTAACAGGGGAAGGTTTCATCCAAATATATGCACTGCCTTGTGGATAAAGTTTCCATTAAAAGCAAGAACCAATCCGTGGCAGTGTATGAGGTATACGATGGAGATCCTCAACCGGTTGCGGTACTGAAAGAGCTGACCAAAGATGACTTCGAAGAGGGCATCAGGCTTTACTATGACAGGAAGTTCTCTGAATCCAGTGTCAAGTTCAACCAGGTGCTGCAAAGCAATCCGCAGGATAAGGCCGCCCGCATCTATCTCGAACGTTGCGCTCGCTATATGGTGAAAGGTGTTCCCGAGGACTGGACAGGGGTAGAGGCTCTGGCCCAAAACGCTACACTCGTTCTATATCAGGCCATCAAGAAACGCTGGTCCATTTTCAAGACTGTGTCCTATATTCAATACGCTTTCATCCTTGAAAACGGCCCATCGTCCCTTGCTGACCTAATCTAAAGCGTTTTGAACTCAAATTTTTAGCAACGTTAGGGTTTACTTATTAAGGAGCGCCATGTCCCGTCGCTGGTTTATTTTTCTGATCACCTCCGCGAACTTCTTTCTTTCCCAGTTTTATCGGGCCTCAAATGCGGTTATAGCCAATGATCTACTGGAAGACCTTGTCTTAGACACTCAAGGATTGGGAACCATCAGCGCCGCCTTTTTTTACGCCTTTGCCCTGACCCAGATCCCCATCAGCGTTTTTCTCGACCGGATCGGTCCAAGGCGACTGATGACGGGCCTCTCTCTTCTCGGTATTGCCGGCGCCCTCATCTTTTCCTGTGCCCATTCCATTGGGCTTGGTTTGGTGGGCCGCGCCCTTCTGGGCATGGGTATGGCCTGCAATCTCATGGGTACCCTGAAGCTTATGACCGTCTGGTTCGGCCCCGCCGCCTTTGCCACCATTACCGGTGTCATTTTCTCCATCGGGACCGTGGGAAACATGGCTGCTGCGACGCCCCTGGTCCTCTTAGTCAATGCCCTTGGGTGGCGACAGGCCTTTATGGTGATTGCGGGCGTGAATCTGCTTCTGGTGCTGATCCTGTACGTGGTGGTGAGGGACACGCCCCCGGACAGGTCATCCACTTCCCCTCAAGAACCGTTGCCGGACGTGCGCAGGGCATTCTCCGGCCTTGCACTGCTCTTGAAAAAGAAGGAGTACTGGATCATCTCGCTGGCAAGTTTAGTGAGCTATGGTATCTTTGGCGCCTTTCAGACCCTTTGGGCGGGGCCCTACCTCATGGAAGCGATGGGCCAAAGTGTCATGAACGCGGGTCATCTGATCCTCATAATGAACCTTGGATCCATTTCGGGCGGACCTGTCTGGGGGATCTTGTCGGACAGGATTTTGGGGACGCGGAAATGGGTTGTCTCAGGGGGTCTTCTGATCCTTGTCCTCATCGTGCTTGTAATGGCCGGCCTTCCTGTGGGAACAGGTTTTTTAGTCCTTGCGATTCTGTTTTTTTCCTTCGGATTCGTCAGGGCCACCGGGCTACTGATGTACGTACACATAAAGGAAAGTGTGCCATTAGACATGGCCGGATCGGCCATGACGGGGATCAACTTTTTTACCATGATCGGCCCTGCCCTCTTTCTTCAGGGCTTGGGCATTTTCATGCAGTCGCTGTACCCCCAGTCATCACGG
>JAOZQV010000250.1 GCA_029932035.1 Deltaproteobacteria bacterium
GGACAGTACGATTTTGGTTCCCCCAAGGAACCAAAATTCTTAGAGGCCTTTGCCCTTAACCTGATTGATGACTTAGATGCAAAGATAAACGGTCTGAGCCGCTTTATGGAAAGGGATCGGCACGAAGGGGTTTGGACCGAATTCAACAGGATGTTTGGAAAATACTTCCTGAAAGGAAAGATTGAACCGATCCAAAAGGCCCCAGAGAAGAGCACAAAAACAGACAACAGGCAAAGGACCCTGTTTTCGTAATCATAATCTTAATCATAATCAGGCCTTGATCATCGTTTCGCCTGGAAACCCCCATTCCTTAGGAGCTTAGGCGTAAGCCTTTTATAAAACCTTGACAGGTAAATTCCTTGTTCGGAGTTCGGGGTCAGCCTTTTTGGGGCTGGCCCAAACAATGATCAAGGCCAACTTCTCGGACAAGCCTGCCCGATTTCTTCCTGATAAACGTCGTAATAATGAATCCATCAAGCTCCAATCCCGCTGAAAGCGGGATCAAAAAGATCCATGGCCGTCTCCCACACGTCATGCAGAGAGACCGGCATCCCTTTGCCAGACGACTAAAGAATATCCTCAAAAAGAGTAAGGGGCGCGATCCGGATGAAAAGGCGATTCACCAGCTCAAGTCTCTAAAAAAACGGATCGATGCCTCCATTTTGGAAAAAGATCGCCGTTTGCAGGGACTTCCTAAGGTATCATTCCCCGAAAACCTGCCCATCACGGCCAAAAAAGATGCCATTGTCCATGCCATTCGGGAACATCAGGTGATCATCATTTCCGGTGACACTGGTTGCGGCAAAAGCACCCAGATACCCAAAATGTGCTTAGAGGCAGGGAGAGGGATTGGAGGCAAAATAGCCTGTACCCAGCCCAGACGGATTGCCGCCACCACCATAGCCGGACGGATTGCAGAGGAGCTCGGGGAAGAGATCGGGAAGTCGGTGGGGTATAAAATACGTTTTAAAGATCGAACCAGTCGTTATGGTTATATAAAGGTTATGACCGACGGGATGCTGTTGGCTGAAACCCAGCAGGATCCCCACCTATATGAGTATGACACCATCATTGTGGACGAGGCCCATGAGAGAAGTCTCAATATCGATTTTATTTTGGGGATTTTGAAAACCCTCCTCATGAAACGGAAGCGTCTCAAGCTCATCATAACCTCGGCCACCATGGACACGGAAAAATTCTCCAAGGCCTTTGACCGGGCCCCGGTGATAGAGGTATCCGGCCGTCGATACCCGGTGGTTGTGGAATATCTGCCCGTAGATCCTGAACGTGAGGACAGGGGTGAAACAACCTATGTGGACATGGCCATAAAGGGAGTTGAAAAGGTGCGAAACAGGGGACAGGCGGGAGATATCCTTGTCTTTATGCCCACTGAGCAGGATATCATCGAGACCTGTGAGCGTCTTGAGGCCCGGAATCTGAAAGGGACCGCCGTATTGCCCCTCTTTGCAAGGCTTCCCAATGCCCGGCAACGCCGGATTTTTGCGCCTTTTGCGGGGCAGAAGATTATCGTCTCAACCAACGTTGCCGAGACCTCCCTGACGATTCCCGGCATAAAGGTCGTAATCGATACGGGACTGGCCCGGATCTCGCGGTATCTGCCCAGGACCCGCACCACCAGCCTCCCTGTGAGCCCTATTTCAAGGAGCAGTGCAGATCAGCGTAAAGGCCGGTGCGGCAGGCTGGAAAATGGGTTTTGTATCCGGCTTTACTCCGAGGAGGACTACGATGCCCGTCCCGAATTTACAGACCCTGAGATCCTGAGCTCGAACCTTGCAGAGGTCACTCTCCGCATGATTTCTCTAAGGTTGGGGCACATCGCATCCTTTCCCTTTTTAGACAGACCCAATCCGAGGAGCATAAAAGACGGGTTTGACCTCTTGGTGGAATTAGGGGCCATTGTCCGAAAGAACGGAGGTGTGTCTCTCACCGAAAAGGGCCGTATAATGGCTAAAATGCCCATTGACCCCAAAATCTCGCGGATGATCCTTGAGGCCCAGGAAGAAGGCTGCGTCCATGACGTTGCAGTGATAGCCTCGGCCTTGAGCATTCAAGACCCCAGGGAAAGGCCCCTTGAAAAGGCCGGTCTGGCCGATCAGAAGCACACCCGGTTTAAAGATCCGGATTCCGATTTCATCACCCTGCTCAACATCTGGAACTATTATCATCGCTCGTGGGAGACACTCCGGACCCAGAATAAGATGAGAAAGTTCTGCAAGGAGCACTTTCTTTCGTTTGTTCGTATGCGTGAATGGCACCATATCCACCAGCAGCTTTCGAGCATATTGGAGGAACAGGGCATTAAGGACCAAAACGAATATTCAGACCGTATAGGGGAGAGTAGATATGCCTGCATTCACCGCTCCATTTTGAGCGGGTACCTGTCCAATATAGCGGTGAAAAAGGATAAGAACTTCTATCTATCGGCCAGGGGGAGGGAGGCCATGGTTTTTCCGGGATCAACACTCTTTAACAAAGGCCCTGAGTGGATCGTGGCGGCAGATATGGTTAAGACTTCCAGACTTTTTGCCAGAACTGCCGCAAAGATCAACCCCGAATGGCTGGAAAGATTAGGTGGGGATCTCTGCAAGTCCTCCTATTCCAATCCACATTGGGAAAAGAAACGGGAGGAGGTCCGCGCCCACGAGCAGGTGAGCCTGTACGGATTGGTCGTTATTTCCCAAAGATCGGTATCCTACGGGTCTATTGACCCTGTTGTCTCTCACGAGATATTCGTGAGATCCGCCTTGGTGGAAGGGGATGTGAAGAAGAGCTTTCCCTTTCTGGTTCACAACCAAACCCTGATAGAAGAGATCAGAGGGTTGGAAGAGAAGGTTCGCAGGAGGGGGATGTTAGTCAGCGACGATGTGATGGCAGAGTTCTATTCAACAAGGCTGGCCGGGGTTCACGATATCCGCACCATGAAAAGAAGGATCGAAGAGCGGGGCGGAGATGACTTCCTCAAAATGACCGAGGCGGATATCGTGATAACCTATCCCAATGAAACAGAGCTTGCCCGGTATCCGGATGAACTGACCATCGGCCGCAGCGCCCTTAAATTCTCTTATAAATTTGCGCCGGGAAAGCCTGATGACGGCGTTACCATGAGGGTTCCTTCCGGTATGGCATCTCAGGTTTCACCTGATCAGTTAGACTGGGTGGTTCCCGGGCTTTTCCGGGAAAAGATCACAGCCCTAATCAAAGGGCTGACTAAACAATATCGAAAACAGCTTGTCCCTGTTTCAAAGACCGTCGACATTATTATGGCGGAGATGGAAAGAAAATCGGAGCCCCTCATTTCGTCCCTCGGCAGGTTCATCTATCATCGATTCGGGGTAGATATCCCTGCCTCCCAGTGGCCTGTTTCAGAGATTCCAGACTATCTGAACATGCGTGTTTCCATCCTTGATCATCGAGGCCGGGAAATCCGATCAGGAAAGGATCCTTCCATTCTCAATGGATATGCCCCCTGCGGATCAGCCGGAGAAGTCGAACCGGAAACTTGGGAAAAGGCAAAGGCAAAATGGGAAAGGGAGGGAGTTATGTCCTGGGATTTCGGTGACTTGCCCGAGACCATTTCTCTCGGAACCAACCTGCCGGTCTATCCCGGTCTCGAGCCGGCAGCAGGGGGGGTCAATGTCCGTCTTTTCAAGAACAGTGCAGAAGCATCAGAGGCACACAAAAGGGGTGTTAGAGCCCTTTTTATGATTCGATTTAGAAAGGATCTAAAGTTCCTGAAAAAGGATCTTAAACTCCCTGAAACCATTTTTTCGAAAGCGGCATACTTCGGTGGGGGTCACACAGTTGAAAGAGGGATGTATGACAATATCATGGATCGTTTTTTCCTCCTGAATATCCGAAACAAAACGGATTTTGAGACCCATGCATCTGCAATAGGCCGGTCGATTTTACTTGAAGGGCGTTCATTAATGGACCTGACCGAAAGGGTCCTGGATGCCTACCATAATGCCAACCCTTCGGTCCAGGCATTTGGTTCCCGGCTCAAAAGAGAATTGGAGGGGCTGGTTCCAAAGGATTTCTTAGATCGATACACCCCGGATCGTATCGCCCATCTCCCCCGTTATCTGAAGGCATTGAAGATCAGGGCGGAACGTGGGGCCTATGACAGGGATAAGGACCAGGAAAAGGCCGACCGGATAAAGCCCTTCACCGAGGCCCTGCGCAGAAATCTTGCAGACATCTCTTCCCATGCCTCTTTGGAAAAACGTAAAAGGTTTGAAGAATTCTTCTGGATGGTAGAGGAATTCAAGGTGTCTGTCTTCGCACAGGAATTAAAAACTCCTTTTCCGGTGTCGGCCAAACGACTTGAAAAGAAGTTGCGGGAAGTTGAAAGGATGGTATAGCAACTTCCCCACTCTCCTTTGGGAAAAAGAGGACGAGACCACCGGAGAGACACCGCACGACGGTCACACATTGATGATTTCAATGGACTGCTTGACCATGTGGGGCCAAGGAAACTTCCGCAGTTACGACAGAGAACTCTCTCGCAGCGCCCTCAAAAAGGAACCTGTTTTTGCACATTCTTTGCTGGGAACGAGGGGAAATAGGGTACTGGAATTGAGAGGATCACAGGAAGGTAAATGGGAAAATTAGTGCAAAAGGCTCGCTTTGAGGCACTGCCCGGAGTCCCAAATAAATCCGGATAGATATAATGTTGTGATACGCCTTATAACATAGCCACGGTCGGATTAGAGCCCAAAAGGACAATGCCTTAGCCAAGACCTTCGAGATCAAATCGGTCTTGAATAAGGGCGTCGAAATGAGTTGAGCGGGGGAGGGGGTCAGGTCTGACCAACTTTACCCCTCCAGATCACAATAATTGCAGGTCTCTCAGGAATTCGTGAGCGGGCAGCATTCTTACCCCATCCTTAGATTTTTTGCGTTTAAGCCCGTATACGATCTGGTAAGGTTTTGTATGTTCCAGTTTTCTATGAAACCGGAACAATGAGGGAGAAAAATTTTCTTCACTTGCTTTTACTTCAATCATGCAGAGGGGTCTGTTGTCGACAACAGGCAGGAAGTCAACCTCATGTTTTTCTTTGTCTCTGAGGTAATGAAGCGCCACTCTGCTGCCGGTTGTGTCTTCAATGAGGTGGAGATCGCGCAGCAGCGCGCAGGCCACTGTATTTTCCAGCTTTGCGCCCAGATCCCCTTCGACGGCGCCGGTATCATATAAATAATATTTTGACTCCTTTAAAAGGCTGCGGGCTATATTCTTGTGGTAGGGTCTGACAGGGAAAATGATATACAGGTTTTCCAAAATCTGCAGCCAGTGTTTAACCGTGTGAATGGATACCTGAAGATCATTTGCAATCGCCGTGTAGGAGGTAGTTGATCCGACACGGGTTCGCAACAGGTCAATGAGAATTTCGATGGATTTGATATCCCGCACTCTTTCAAGATCCAGAAGGTCTTCTCTGACAATCGTGTCCGTATGAATTCTACGGAACCGCTTTGCAAACGTTTCACTGTCTTTTAAATACGGTTCCGGAAATCCGCCGAGTTTAAGCAATTTGTCCAATGCCGTTTCAGATTTTTCGCCAAGGTAGCTACAGATCTCTTTAACCGTCAATGGATGCAGACGATAGTAGAAAAAGCGCCCAGCCAAAGACTCCCCTCCCTTTCTGTAGGTATCCAACCTGGCCGAGCCCGTGACAAGCAGAGATGGGGAAATACCCTCGGTATCATAAATCCCTTTGATCCATGATTTCCATTTCTTCATTTTATGGAGTTCATCAAAGATCAC
>JAOZQV010000251.1 GCA_029932035.1 Deltaproteobacteria bacterium
GGATTTGAAAAATCCGGAGGGAGTTCCGGGCGCAATTTCTACGGGGAGGAGGCGTTGTAGAATTGATGATTGCTGGTTGATGATTGCGGGTAGATGCCTGTTGATTGTCGGTTGGAAGACGGGAGCAGGGCTGCGGTGTGCTTTGAGAAAGAAAACTGTTGCACAAACCGAAGGATTTAGGCAAGGTGAGTCTTGCTTTGGGCCCCAGCGGAGTCGTTTTTGAGGCTTTGAGCCCCAAGATTGGCCGGCAAAGGGTGCCAAGCAGTGGGAAGTCATCGGCAGCGCTACGCTGCCGCATAATCTCGGTTAACATGCTTATAGCCCGAAAAATAGCCCAACGCCTGGCGGAAACACGTTTTGGCCGGTGGGCCATGGCCGAGGAAGTTGACCTTGGCGTATTCAGAGCCAAGCCATCGGCGCGTTTCTATCTCGGCCTATGCTTGATGGCCTTGAGTTACCTTTTAGGTCTGCCGGCCATGGCACTGTGCGGCTATCTCGCCCATGCCTGGAAAGAGCCACTGATCTTGCCGTTGGGGGTGGGCGCGGTTTTTGTGGCGGTACTCCTGATTTTTGCGGCCGGTGTCTACCTCGCCGGGGCCAATTATGCCAAGATCCTGTTGAGGTGGTTCGCCAGCAGGTTTCTCAGAATACACCTGTCTCACAGCAAGAGGCAATAAACAGTAATATGTCAATTTTCGGGATGGAATATGGCCTGGAATTTGCGGATGTTCGTTGGATACCCTGCCATGAACACACCCATTTAGGTTGCGCTCTCATTGCCAATATCATCTTGATATCAAACCTTTTTTTGGCATAGAAAGGCTGACCAACATGGCAGATAGCTCAACTTTTCCGTGGTGCTGAATGTTTGAGATATCCAGATGGTACAATAGAAATCTATAGTCGTTTAAAGTGGTGCCGCATTACAGATGACCAGCTAACCGCGCTGTAAAGGATGATCTTTCGTCAGGCCATAGGGCTGGCTTTCTTCGGCCACAATGGGCGCTTCATACCGTCTTGCCATCATTTCCGCCTCTTCCCTGATTTCCTCTCTCAAAGATGTCGGCGCGAGAACTTCTGCCTGTGAACCCCGGGTCATGATCCAGAACCTTATGTCCTCGGTGCCCGCAACTTCAGCCTCAAATATGATTGAGCCATCGTCCTGCGGGTGGATCTCTTGGGACTCATGCCAGATCTTCTCTTTGATGAAACCGGCCACATTCGCGTGAAACCAGACCTTTATATGAGCAGGCCCGCCCTGATACACCCCGAAACTCGGCCCCACAAAATCTTCCAGACTGAAATCCTCCGGCACCTCAAAAGCCTCCTTTGTCTGGTGGAGCATCTTGATCCGGTCCAAGGCAAATATCCTGACTTCGTTTCGCATATGACAGAGACCGATCAGGTAAAAAGTTCAGTTGAAAAACCAGATCCGGTAGGGGTCCACCCGGCGCCGGGTCTCTTTCTTTCGGCTCATGGTGTAATAGACGATCTCTATCGATTTCTTGTTGATGGCCGCGTCGTTGACCCGGTTCAAGATCTCCTTGAATTTGCCGTACTCCTTGTAGGGTTTCATACCGAGGTGAAGGGTCTGCTCGACATTCTTCAGATATTTGATGGATTCCGGGGGAAGGGTGGTCTTAACCTTCTGGAAGAGCGACTCCAAGGAATCGTAAAAGGGCGTATCCTTGAAGACCTTGAGCATGTCCCTTCCGAAATACAGGGCCATCAGCTCCGTGAGGCTGAAAGGGACAGGGATCTGGTGCTTGACGGTATCTAACAGGGACCAGAGGTTCTTCCCCTCCGATCGTTCGGTATAAATGGGGAATCCCGACACCTGGAGGGCCTCCAGGTGTCGGTAAACTGTTCTGGGGTGGCATTCCATCTCCTCAGCCAGATCAGCGGCTGATTTTCCCCTCCTGGACGATATCAAGGTCTGGATGATCTTCCATTGCCTACCTAACTGGTCTCCTCTGGCCATGTCAATCCTCCTGAAAAAATTCCTCGCGCGCGTCTTATATCCCGCTCAGCGGGGCTCCCGGTGGTCGATAGAACCCACAGGGGTCACAGAAATCAACCCGCTGGGATCCAGGGGCCGGAAGCTTTCCATGTGCTGTGGAACGTCCTTCGATCAGCCAGAGATCTGACCGGCGGCTCCAGAAAGATCTTGATGCCGGCCATTACGTCCCCAAAGTCCCCTGGCACATTTCTTAACCTCGCCTTCCTGATGAAGCCCTGCCATTGAACCTTCCTGATACCATCTCTTCCAAACGAAGGATCAAAAATCGCAGGGTCGTTTGTGAGATCGGTTTTCCGGTTCATAAACGTCCTTTCGATCGCCTCGGCCATCACCTCGCCATTGAAGTCGAACGTGCGGGACAGCATCCAGATGTCATAGAAATCCTTCATCCTGCTGTTCAGGACACCGAGCTTCACCATAGCCTGGTACTTCTCAGCGATAGTAGTCTCCATGGTATAGCCATTCAACTCGGGTGACGGGAATTCGAGAAGCGTCGGATATGCCACCTTTCCGGGACCCGGTACAATCACATCTCCGAATCCTATATCTATCTGCAACGAAACCCGCGCGTTGCCGAGGTTGCCCTTTATCCGGACGCGCACGCCTTCATATTCAGCATCCTCAGTGATTCTGGCGGCTGACACGGTCTCCTCATTAAAAGACATCCCGTCATCCTCAACGCCCATCTTGCAGGTCTCTCTCATAACCGCTTTGATCTCTTCGAGGCTGTTGTTGATTTTTCCCAGTAGATCTATATCCATGGTGGGACGCGAGATAATACCACTCCACACCGAGAGCATGAGAGCGCCTTTAAGGATGAATCTGTCCGCATAAGGACCTTTGGACAGCCGGTAAATAAACCGTTCGATGGCGAAATGCTGCAGGAGTTCATTGAAGGGACGTGAGGATCCCTTGGCCATGTTGAGAAGGCGCTGATGGACTGACATAGAGGTGTTTTTCATGTTTCCTGTCATTATAGAATCGCTTCGAGATAGGGGCGAATAATTTTTTTGACCCTGCAGATCGATGCATAGCGCATGAGGTCATCCACCTTGACAGGCCTTCGTTCTCGATAAAACCGAACCGCTTCCACCGCCGTATCAAGACCAATCCTGTTGCGGAATTTGAAACAGTCGGCGAGCGTTTTCTCCGGGTTGTAGATACGAACGCTTACACCATCAAACTTATGGATTTCAACGCCTTCCGTAAATGCCTCGCCGCTGAACCTGTAGGTCCTGATCGGAGGGTGGTCCAGACGGGGTTCCTCTGCACCGCGCGAAAGCGCCACATGAACTTCGTGGGGAATCTGGGTGGTGAGTTCATGAAATGACAGCGCTGAGATCAGGCAGACAACTCCCAAGGGAATACGGGTCGCCACCGTCACCAAATCAGGGTTGCCCAACGGTTCGCTGTCCGCAAGACGATACACTCCGCGGCTGACGATTTCCAGTGTCCCGTCGTCCCGCATGGAGTAAAGCGTACTCGGGTGGATTCCTGAACGAATGGCCTGTCCTGTGCGGAGAATCCCGCCATGTTTCTTGAACACAACAATGGCCCTGTCGAATCGCGAGCCCTGTCTATCATTTTTTCGGGTTGACATGATATGAATACCGATACTTGTTATTTTATGTTGGTATTATTATCAAGCCAAACCATTTTGTCAAGTGGGAATTCCAAATTTCTTCTGAAATGTATCGAAAGTGTGAACGTCGGAAAAATACGATCATTCCGAAGGATTGTTCGCACAAAGAATTCAGGTGCCTGATATTTTTGTGCAACAACAAAAGAACATATAATCCGTGGGGCCATAGGGGACGTGGGGCCATAGGGGACGGGTATTGATATATTGATTGACATAATTGAATTTGCCTGTTATCTGTCCTTGGTATGCCACGAAAAGCCAGAGTTGATGCTGCGGGCGCCCTTCACCACATCATCGTGCGTGGAATCGAGCGCCGAAAAATCTTTTTGGACGATGCCGATCGCGACGCCTTTGTAGACCGGCTCGGCAAGGTGTTGATAGAGACGCATACCGATTGTTTTGCATGGGCGATGATACCCAACCATGTGCACATTCTGTTGCGTACTGGGCTTACACCGATTGCCACCGTCATGAGAAGGCTTTTGACTGGGTATGCTGTCCAATTCAATCGGCGGCATCGTCGCCATGGCCATCTTTTTCAGAATCGATACAAGTCAATTCTTTGCCAGCAGGATCCTTACTTACTGGAGTTGGTACGTTACATTCATCTAAACCCCTTGCGTGCCAGGCTTGTGCCGGACTACAAAGGCTTAAAGAGGTTTTCCTATGGTGGGCATTGTGCTTTAATGGGGAAATGTAACAATGATTGGCAAAATACGAAATATATACTGTCCTTATTCGGGCAGAAGGTATCTGGGGCTCGGCGTTTATACAGCAAATTTGTAGAGGAAGGTGTCAGTAAAGGCAAGAGACCTGAACTGGTTGGCGGGGGTCTAATAAGGAGCTTGGGCGGGTGGGCTTCCGCCAAAGCGTTGCGTGGCACCAAAGACCGGATTAAAGGAGATGAACGTATCCTGGGGGATGGCGATTTTGTCCAAGAGGTTTTAGAAAGCTGCCAGCAGCAACTTGAACGTCGCTACCGCTATCAGGCCAAGGGCTATGATTTTGATTGGCTGGTTGGCCAGGTTGCAACCGTGTTTGGTGTTGACCAGGATATCGTTACGCGGCCGGGAAGGTATCCGGACACGGTTGAAGCTCGTAGCGTGCTATGTTACTGGGCAGCACGGGAGCTTGGCATCAGCACCTTGGAGCTTTCCAAACGGCTTGGTATTTCACAACCCACGGCCAGCCAATCGGTAAAACGTGGCGAAAAAATCGTGAAAGAAAAGCAACTCAAAGTGATGGGATGATCTATGTCAATAAATCAATACCCGTCCCCCATTGCCACACTAATCAGGAAATCTTCAATCTTTTAATGCGGAAATCAACATTATTTGACCGGATATCCTCCACTACACATTTACATTTGAGCAGAGTGTCTGCCAGTTCATTTCTGTGGATGTCTTGTTGATCAACAAGCCAAGATCCTGCAACCGAATGATCATGGCCTGTTTTGAAACATTAGAGAACCCACCTGCCTCACACATGGCAGCCGCAATGAAAGGCCACTGCTCAACAAACGGTTCATCGCATCGAGCACCCATATTGACCCTGCTCATTGCATTTTTTATGATAATTGGTTCCGAATTGCACACTTTGTCAAACGCCTCTCGAATCTCTTTTTCCGGCATGAGCAGACAGGCTGCAAAGTGGTCAGCCTGCCATTCAATGGGCGCCTTCGCGTTCTTGAGGCTGCACACGATGGCCTCACCTTTCGAGTTATTCGTTTCCTCCATATCCACATACCGGCGGTGCAGGACCCAGTGACCAACCTCGTGAGCGCAGGTAAAAACCAGTCTTCCCTCAGAGCTATGTTCGAAGAGCCTCTCGTTGATACAGATAACCCCTGATTCGACATAGGTGGCTCCGAGCACATGATTGGACCCAAACACCTTTTCAAGATCCTCATAAAGAAGCCTCAAACCCAAAGCCCGTTCAATGATATCTTCCACCGGGATAGGGGGTTTGACCCTGTATCCTGCCACTGCCTGGAAAGCTTCTATCAAGTCCATGGCCTTCAGAGCAATTCTTTCTTTAGATATCCAGGGAACCTTCATCTTTTCTCCTTTTCTCTTTACTCAAGCCCACAAAAAAA
>JAOZQV010000252.1 GCA_029932035.1 Deltaproteobacteria bacterium
TGCGCCTTTGCGTGAGGCTTGCTTCAGCTTATCATCTCCACAAATGCCTCTACTCTGGTGGTCAACTGGCCGCTCAATCCCTGATTCAAATCCACATCAATAATCAGGGTTGCGACCCCTGCCGCTTTTACGGCAGCTACCATTTGCGGCACATCAAATAATTCGGGCTCACAGAACTTCACCATATAAAATATTACACCCTTTACGCGGCCTTCCTCTATCTTTTTGAGGAGGTCATTCACGCGCTCATCTAACGGCGAGCCTTTGGTGGTACAGGGCGGCATGGCAAAGTAGTTAGCGGTAAGCGTTTCAAACGGATCCTCCATTTGACCCGGCTCCATTAATAGCCTCCGACCGCAACATAACAGGTCATCGTTTGCCACCCTCACCCCGAGCTCATCCAAAAGCTCTAAGATCTCAGGCGGATTTGGCAGTATCCCGCTCAGGATTACGGCGGGTCCCTTCTCATCGCTGCCCCTGGATCTTCCCAAAAAACCTTCGAGTAAGGGAATAAAATCGTCAGGATAGAGGTATTCCCCCTGACGGACGATGCGGTAGAACTCGGCATTGGAGGCAGAAAGATCTCCCCGGCTCCTCAAGTCGTAGATCTCTCTCGAAATCGCGGCTAAATGATTCCCCTGTTCCACTCGATGCTTTAGTTCCCTTCCATCCAGGGGCCCCATATCCCTCTCTAAACGGGACACAAAGGATTTAAGCTGTTCCAGATAGTAGGTGCGGGAAGAGGGCCGGTAAGGGGCCTTTGGGTGATAGAAGAAATAGCAGGGCTTATTAAGACCTAAGTAATCGTAAACGATCGAGGCCAGGTTCTGGATGGAGTCACAGGTGTGAGGGAACAGGAAGCCATCCAAAATATCACCCTTTCCTTGGAGAATAAGTTCTAATCCCAATTTGACCACTGAACAGATGTATGGCTGAAGATGAGCATTAGCCCCGGTAATTTCAAGCGGTGGGTCCCAAATCTCTACCGGCACCGCATTAAAGGCCCAGAGGATCTCCTTTGGATAATGTGCTGGAAAGACACCGATCAGGCCTTTTCCCGCCTCTTTCTGTTTGCTGAGGTATTCTCTTCGTGTCATCAGATGCTGTTTCCTGAAGGGATTAACAGGTTCACAGGCGCAGGATATCTTTTCCAAAACCGATAACAGTTGCAGGCTGCGAAAAACTGATAAGGCAATGTAAAGGAATGTTCGGAGTTATGTCAAGGCAATATAAGCTTGACACATTATCTTCTTTTCCATATTTTCTTGTCATTCAGAACAGGGCCTCAAGTTCGTAGTTGATCGATCCCCGCTGGATCTGAACATGTAGGTGAATTCATAATTTCTGAACCCTGTCGAAGATCCCCGCACATAATGCGGGGGGACCTTTGAACTCGTAAACGGTTACCTAATATGGCGATGCAAAAAAAAGATGTTGATACTTCTCTGCAGAGAGAAGTGTATGTCCGGGACCATCTGGCAGGATACCGTACCGGTCTTGCTCTCAAAAGGACTTTTCTTTCATACCTCCGTACTGCCTTGGCATTCTTTGGAGGGGGGCTGGCAATGATAAAATTCTCAGGCCACCCTTTTGTTACATTACTCGGGTGGTTTCTCCTTCCTGCCGGTGTTGTCATTCTTGTCCAGGGTATTATCACTTATATTAAGGTGAACCGTGCTGTTCAAGGGGAGGAAAAGAAGACAGACGAAGCCGAAAAGGTAAATATATAATCCATCGAGGGAAGGATTAAGGTGCTGGAAAGAAAAAAATGGTTATGTCAGGTTGTCAGGGCCTTTAGCAGAATATCCTTATCTCTGTTTTATCGTCTCGATATTGAAGGGGACAGAAACCTCCCCCAGGAAAACGCCTTTATTCTCCTGCCAAAGCATCAGTGCTGGCAGGACATCCCTATAATTGCCATTGTCACCCCAAGACCTCTTTACTACATTGCCAAACATGAGCTGTTCAAAAACCGGTTTGCAGGATGGTTCATGAAGTCGGTTGGCGGGATCCCCTTGAACCGTGAGCAGCCCTTAAAAAGCAGAGGCTCCATAAGGGCGATGATTAAGTTCCTGGAAAAGGGCGAGGGTGTTGTGGTTTTCCCCGAAGGCACTTACTATAAAAACAAAATGGGGTCCGGCAAGACGGGAATGGTGAGGCTTCTCGTTTCCCGATTGTCATTCCCTCTGATACCCGTAGGGATTAATTACTCAAGAAGGAGTTTCAGGATTTTAGTCCGGGTACGTTTCGGTAAACCGATCTATCCGGATGGGGAAACCGCACCAAACTCAACGCTTGACACTGTTATGAAGCGGATAGCCCTTCTTTCAGGATTGCGATAGCAGAGAGTTATCTAACTGTAGGCGTAAGGTCTTTTAGTTTTTCAATCATCAATCATCAATCATCAATCCCAAGGGGTACCCAGCATCCTGCATCCTGTATCCAACAGAAAAGGAGAAAGAACATTATGACAGACCTGATAAGCGTCTTTGACCGAATAGATGGTTATCGAGACGAAATAATTCAACTTCAGCGAAACCTCACTGCCAGGGTGGCATTGGGTCCTGATAACGGAGGCCGGGGTGAACACGAAAAAACCGCCTATATAAACAGTCTGCTTGAGACGTTGAAACCGGATATCCTTCATGAGGTCAAGGCGCCTGATAAGAGGGCTCATAACGGTTATCGTCCCAACCTGATAGCAAAGTGGGAAGGCCGGCAGAAAGCCCCGATGGTCTGGGTGCTGAGCCACTCGGACATCGTTCCGCCCGGCGACCTCTCTCTGTGGGAGACTGACCCTTATGAATTAATGGTGGATGGGGACCGGATTGTGGGAAGGGGGGTTGAGGATAATCAGCACGGCTTTGTAAGTTCTTATCTGGGCTTGAAGGCGATTCTCGATTCAGGGCAGCCGTTAAAAAGATCGGTGGGGCTGGTCATTGTGGCTGACGAAGAAACAGGGAGTGACTATGGGCTGCGTTATGTCCTGAGACATCATAAGGCCTACTTCAGACCTGAGGATCTCATCATTGTCCCTGATGCAGGTAATGAGGAGGGCACCATGATCGAGGTAGCCGAGAAATCGATGCTGTGGCTCAAGTTTGTTGTCACGGGCCGGCAGTGTCATGCCAGCACCCCCCATAAGGGGAAAAACAGCCTGTCTGGCACGGCAAAATTGATCCTTGCATTAGAGGAATTGAACGACCGGTTCGATCTTATAGATCCCCTCTTCCGCCCCTCTCAATCAACCTTTGCGCCGACAAAAAGTGAAGGCAACGTGCCCAACGTAAACACAATACCCGGTAAAAACATCTTTTATGTTGACTGCCGGCTCCTTCCCCAATACAGCGTGGATGAGGTTCTTTCCGCTTCAAGGGAAATTGCAGCTTCAATCAGCTCTGAAACCGACCTGCAAATTGAAGTGGAGCCAGTTCACAGGCAGGATGCCGCTCCACCTACTTCACCAAATGCCCCTGTGGTAGAGGCATTGGCAGGATCAATCAAAAGGGTTACAGGCAGACAGGGAAAAGCGATGGGCATAGGCGGGGGAACCGTTGCAGCCTTTTTCCGAAAAGAGGGGCTTCCGGCCGCTGTATGGTCCACATGCCCTGATTCCGCTCATCAACCCAATGAATATTGCCTGATTCCGGATATCATAACAGACGCAAAGATTTTTGCCTGTCTGTATCAGGGCGAGTATGACAGGGACACCACCTGAGTGCAGGTGCATCTATCCTGTTATGTTCATTGATTTTTTTGAATTGACACAGGTGAAGAAATAGCATAGAGTATAAACATCCTTGCAAATTAAGAGCCTCTGACAGAGGCATCAGAAGTAAACCAACAAGAATAGAGAAATGAAAGTCAAATTTTGGGGAACAAGGGGTTCTATCGCTGTCCCGGGAAAAGATACCATTATTTACGGGGGAAACACCTGCTGTATCGAGATTGATCTTGAATGCGGCAAAAAGGTCATCATTGACGCCGGAACAGGTATCAGGTCCCTTAGCGACCGGATGATTGCCCAGAAAGAAGAGGTTGAAATATATCTCCTGTTAACACATGCCCACTGGGACCATCTGCAGGGTTTTCCCTTTTTTGACCCTATTTTTAACCCCCTTACAAAGATACTTGTCGATGGCCTCCCCACATGCATGAAAGCCCTCAGGGCCGTTTTCGAAAACAGGGTGGGTGATATATTTTTTCCTGTCAGGTTTGGAGAGCTCAAGGCCCAGATCATATACCTTGATAAACTGTGTCATGGTCCTCTCACAATAGAGGATACAATAATCGACGCTGTCCCACTCCACCATCCCCAGGGAGGTTTAGGATTTCGCTTTCAAGAGGGGAATAAGAAGCTTGTCTTTATCACAGACAATGAATTGGACGAGGACGCCCCGCCAGGAAGGCGGCCTGCAGACTACGCCCGCTTCTGCAAGAACGCCGATGTCCTGATTCACGATTCCCAGTTTACCCCTGAAGAGATGCCGGAACATACAGGCTGGGGGCACTCAGACTTCGCTACTACCATGGATCTCGCCCTGAAGGCCCACACAAAACGCCTTTTTCTTTTCCATCACGCTCCTTCAAGGAAAGACTCTGAACTAACCTCCATCAAGGAGCGTTGCCAGGAGATCGCCGCGAAAAACGGGGCGGATATCATGATTGATGCCGCCAAAGAGGGGAGTGAATTTACACTTTAAACCCCGACTTATCTCTCCAATCTGAAACCACTAAGAATCCTCAGGATACTATTTGGATATGAACAAATCGAAAGAAAATGAACTCCTTCTTGTCTTAGGTGGAGCCAGAAGCGGTAAGAGTTCCTGGGCCCTCAGATATGCCGAAGAACAGTACCAGCCTTGCATCTTCATCGCCACGGCAGAAGTGAAGGACAAAGAAATGGCCGAGCGAGTAAGGTTGCACAAAGAATCTCGCGGTCCTGCATGGAAATTGATAGAAGAACCTCTGAACATTGATAATGCGTTAGAGACCGACTGTGCCCACGCAGAAACGGTGCTCATCGACTGTATGACAGTCTGGCTGAGTAACGTCCTCCTCAAAAGGGGAAAGGAAGAGGTCTCAGCCTATCAAAACCGTCTATTGGAAGTCTTGTCTCGGAAGAGGCAGGCGGTTATCATTGTATCCAATGAGGTTGGATATGGAATCGTTCCCGAACATCCCTTAGGGAGAGAGTTTCGGGACCTGGCCGGGATACTTAATCAGAAATTAGCATCAATAGCTGACAGGGTGGTGCTGACGGTGGCTGGTATTCCCGTCAACATTAAATGAAACCTGCAGGATTCAGATGAAGTTAGGAATAAAAAATGAAATTTATAGTTCAGTTTTCCTGGTTTTTCTCTATTATTCTTGTCTCATATCTATCTCTGGCCCCTCGTGTCCAAATCCCTTATGAGTTCATAGGCGTAGATAAGTTAGGGCATTTTTTAGCCTATCTCTGGCTTGGCATCTTACCTTTTTTTGGGTTCGCACGTTTACGAGTGGCATTCACAGGGGCATTATTGATGATTCTGCTCGGTATAGGACTTGAGTTTGCTCAATACTACGTACCTGGCCGGAATTTTTCTGTTGGGGATATGACAGCAGACTGCGCTGGTGTGATTTCAGGGATATTCTTGGCCAAACAGACAAAAAAAAGGCCGTGCTTTCGCAAGGCCTAAGTTGATTTTCTTGGTGGAGCTGAGGGGGATCGAACCCCTGACCTCATGACTGCCAGTCATGCGCT
>JAOZQV010000253.1 GCA_029932035.1 Deltaproteobacteria bacterium
TATCAGGCCCATGGTTGCAGCTGAAGAACGCTTTCAGGTTGAGATCACATCGGAAGAGCTGGATAAGGCATTCTGTCGTTCCACACAGGCCCTCGGAAACGGAAAAAACGATAAGATCGCGGATATCGTCTATGTCAAGCCCGATGTTTTTGAGACCAAAGCAACGGTTCAGATTGCCGAGGAAATCGGGCAGATAAACGCTGGTTTACTCAAAGATAAGCGACCTTACCTGTTGGTTGGGCCGGGAAGATGGGGCTCTGCTGACAGGTGGCTTGGCATCCCGGTTCAATGGCGGCATATTTCAGGGGTAGGCGCTATTATCGAACTGAGGAATGAAAAGCTGAAGGCCGATCCTTCACAGGGATCCCACTTTTTTCAGAATATCACATCCTTGGGGATCGATTATGTTACGGTTACGGAAGGCCCAGAATCAGAAGATCGTTTTGATTGGCAATGGCTAGATTCCCTGCCTGTTGTTCAGGAAACGCCCTTTTTGAGGCACGTGAGAGTGGGAAAACCCTTAATCCTAAAGATTGACGGCAGAAAGGCCCAGTGTGTAATAATTGGAGATCAGGAATAATCACAAACTTAATAGGAGGTCACTCATGTCAGACATTTTGAAAAGCATCGTAGCAAGAGACCCTAACGAAAAGGAATTTCATCAGGCAGTGCAGGAGGTTTTGGAAACGGTTCAACCTGTTTTGGACCGAAATCCTGAGTACCGTCAATCTGCTGTTATTGAAAGAATTACTGAGCCGGAACGGGTAATTATGTTTCGGGTTCCTTGGGTTGATGACCAGGGACAGGTCCAGGTAAATAGGGGATTTAGAATACAGATGAACAGCGCAATCGGGCCTTATAAAGGAGGCCTCCGCTTTCATCCTTCGGTAAACTTGAGCATCCTCAAGTTCTTGGCATTTGAGCAGGTCTTTAAGAATGCCTTGACCACTCTCGCAATGGGAGGCGGGAAAGGCGGCTCTGATTTTGATCCCAAAGGAAAATCCGATAATGAAGTCATGCAGTTTTGCCAGAGTTTCATGTCTGAGCTTTGCCGTCATATCGGGCCAAATACTGATATTCCCGCCGGAGACATTGGCGTAGGGGCGAGAGAAATCGGGTACCTCTTTGGCATGTACAAGAAATTAACCAATGAATTTACAGGTGTGTTGACCGGTAAGAGCCTTAGCTGGGGGGGGAGCCTTATCCGACCGGAGGCAACCGGGTATGGCTGCGTCTATTTTGCGGCAGAGATGTTGGCCACAAAAAATGACAACCTTGAGGGCAAAACCTGCTTAGTATCGGGGTCGGGAAATGTGGCCCAGTATACCGTCGAAAAAATCATAGAATTGGGTGGCAAGGTTGTTACCCTTTCTGATTCATCAGGTTACATCTATGATGAAGAAGGTATTGATAAGGACAAGCTAAGTTTTGTTATGAGGCTCAAAAACCTCAGGCGGGGCAGGATCAGTGAATACATTGATAAGTATTCTGAAGCAGTTTATACCGAAGTGGACTCCACCCTGGATTATAATCCCCTGTGGAACCATAGGGCCGACTGCGCCTTTCCCAGCGCCACACAGAATGAAATCAATGGAAAAGACGCCCAGAATCTGGTCAACAATGGCGTGCAGTTAGTCGCTGAGGGCGCCAACATGCCCTCCACCCCCGAAGCGACCGATATCTACTTAGGCAACAAGCTCCTCTATGCACCGGGCAAGGCAGCAAATGCAGGCGGCGTGGCGGTATCAGGGCTAGAAATGGCCCAGAACAGCATGCGGTTGAACTGGCCCAGGGAAGAGGTAGATAATCGACTCAAGATCATCATGAAAAGCATTCATCAGAGTTGCATTGATGCGGCAGCAGACTATGGCCAGCAAGGCAACTATGTGGCGGGGGCCAACATCGCAGGTTTTGTGAAAGTGGTAAATGCCATGTTGGATCAAGGGTTGGTGTAAAACTCTGGATGGACACTATGCAATGAGAATGGGGCAACCAGCGCTTTGTGCGATATGATGGTTGTCCCATCTTTAAAGACATTCATATTCGTAAATTGGAGGGCCGTACACGATGAGCGACAAAAAGGCAGACCTGGCCGGACCTGGCATCGGAGACTATGCCGAGTTAGAGAAGATCCTGCCCCAGGACTATAGTTCTCTATTAAACCCAAAGGAAACACAGCAGGCCGTTACCGCGCTGAAAGAGTACATCGAGGAAAATATGTGCAAGGAACTCAACCTGATAAGGGTAACGGTTCCTCTGATTGTAGATGTCGAAAGCGGGGTGAACGACTATCTGGACCGTGACGGCTCACGCACACCGGTCCAGTTTCACATTTCAAACGATTATGATAAAAACCCCATTGATGCCCAGGTGGTGCAGGCTGCAACCAAGTGGAAACGTATGGCCCTGAAACAGTTCGGGATGGATATCGGTGAAGGGCTGTACACTGATATGCACGCTGTTCGCAAGGACTACTTCCTGGACCACGATCATAGCGCTTATGTGGACCAGTGGGACTGGGAAATTGCCATAACGGATAAGCAGCGCAAACTCCACTACCTGAAAGATGTGGTTGAAAAGATCTGGAAGGTCCTCAAGGGCGCAGAGGTGCATGTCCAGGGGCTTTTCCCCCAGTTGAAGACGGACAAATACCCGGATATGCCTGAGAGGCTTACATTCCTCCATGCCGAGGATATTCTTGATATGTATCCCGACCTGCCGCGCAAGGAGCGCGAGACAGAGATCGTCAAAAAATATTCCGCCGTCTTCATCTATGGGATCGGATGGACCCTCCAGGATGGGTATCCGCACGAACTCAGGGCGCCGGACTACGACGACTGGGTCACAGAAACAGTGTCTGAAGATGGCAGACCGATGCATGGTCTGAATGGAGATATCCTTGTGTGGAATCCGGTGACAAAGCGGCGCCATGAACTGACATCCATGGGTATTCGCGTAAATGCCGAAACCCTCAAACAGCAATTGGAGATGACCGGTCAGCTCGATTTCCTGAAGTTCCCATACCATAAAGCCATCATAAATGATGAAATACCTCTCAGCATCGGTGGCGGGATCGGCCAGTCCCGTACCTTCATGCTTTTCTTAAAAAAGGCGCACCTTGGAGAGGTCAGTGCAACTGTATGGCCAAAGATACTCAAGGAGATCTGCAGGAAGAAGAATATACATGTCATAGAGTGAGAGTTTTACGAGACCATCAAACTTGAAAGGAGAATTTTCTTTATGCCGCGACGCGATGATATCAAAAAGGTGATGATTATCAGTTCAGGGCCGATCGTTATCGGTCAGGCCTGTGAATTCGATTACTCGGGGACCCAGGCCTGCAAGGCCCTTCGGAAGTTAGGATACGAGATTGTCCTCGCTAATTCCAACCCGGCCACTATCATGACGGACCCGGGTTTGGCCGAAGCCACCTATATAGAGCCCCTCAACTTAGAGGCCATGACTGAGATCATTGAAAAGGAACGGCCTGATGCCCTGCTTCCCAATCTCGGAGGCCAGACCGGCCTGAATCTTTCCTCGGAACTGGCTCGCACCGGTGTGCTCGAAAAATACGGCGTAAAGATCATCGGGGTTGAGGTCGATGCCATCAAGCGGGGTGAAGACCGGATTGCATTTAAAGAAACCATGGACAGTCTCGGCATTGAAATGCCTAAGAGCGATCCGGCCTTCAGCGTAGAAGAGGCTGAAAAGATTGCCGAGTCCTTAGGTTACCCCGTGGTCATCCGGCCTGCCTACACCATGGGGGGGACAGGAGGGGGTCTGGTTTATAATGTGGAGGAGTTGCGAATCATTGCCAGCCGTGGTCTCTCCGCGAGCCTTGTGAACCAGATTCTGGTGGAGGAATCTGTGTTGGGGTGGGAGGAACTGGAACTCGAGGTGGTGCGGGATGCAAAGGACCAGATGATCACGGTCTGTTTTATCGAAAATGTGGATGCCATGGGTGTTCACACGGGTGACTCCTTTTGCACTGCCCCCATGCTCACCATTGCCCCTGAGCTTCAACAGCGGCTCCAGAAATATTCCTATGATATTGTAAAGGCCATAAAGGTCATCGGCGGCACCAATGTCCAGTTCGCCCATGACCCTAAAACCGGCAGGGTGGTTGTAATCGAAATCAATCCCAGGACATCGAGATCATCGGCCCTGGCCTCCAAGGCTACAGGTTTTCCCATCGCGCTTATTTCGGCTATGTTAGCGGGCGGGATGACGTTGGATGAAATCCCCTACTGGAGGGAAGGAACCTTGGACAAGTACACACCGTCAGGGGATTATGTGGTGGTTAAATTTGCCCGCTGGGCCTTTGAAAAGTTTGAGGGCGCCGAGGACAAATTGGGTACGCAAATGAGGGCAGTGGGCGAAGCCATGAGTATTGGCAAGAATTACAAGGAGGCATTCCAGAAGGCGATCCGATCCTTGGAGACAGGCCGGTACGGCTTGGGGTTTGCCAAGGACTTTAATGAAAGACCTCTTGAAGATCTGATGGATCTCTTAGCCGAGCCTTCAAGTGAGCGCCAGTTTATTATGTATGAGGCCCTCAGGAAAGGCGCCAGCGTCGAAACCCTCCGTGAAAAGACATATATCAAGCAGTGGTTTATTGAGCAGATGAAGGAACTGGTGGACTTAGAGGAGGAAATCCTTAAATACAGGGGAAAGGAACTTCCCGACGAGCTGCTTACCCAGGCCAAGAAAGACGGGTTTTCGGACCGGCACCTTTCTGGGCTTCTCAATATCCCCGAAAAAGATGTGAGGGAAAAACGGAAGGCCCTGAGTGTTGTAGAAGGTTGGGAGCCTGTGCCGGTGAGTGGGGTGGAAGATGCGGCCTATTATTTCTCTACCTACAATGCCCCAGACAAGGTAGGGTCCAGCGATAGACGCAAGATTATGGTATTAGGCGGCGGGCCCAACAGGATCGGACAGGGGATTGAATTTGACTACTGCTGTGTTCATGCGGCCTTTGCCATACGGGATGAGGGGCTTGAATCAATTATGGTCAACTGCAATCCAGAGACAGTTTCCACCGATTATGACACATCAGACAAACTCTACTTTGAGCCACTCACAGTGGAAGACGTCCTGAGTATTTATGAAAAAGAGAAACCGGAAGGGGTCATTGTGCAATTCGGAGGCCAGACACCCCTGAATATTGCCAACGAACTGGCCCGGGCCGGGGTTAACATCATCGGGACTTCGCCTGACGCCATTGACCTGGCCGAGGATCGGGACCGGTTCCGCAAAAAAATGAGCAAATTAGGTATACCCGAGCCTGAATCGGGGATGGCGAGTACTTTGGAAGAGGCGCTATTGGTGGCTGAAAGGATCGGTTATCCCCTCATGGTCAGGCCCTCCTATGTGTTAGGTGGACGGGCAATGGAAGTGATCCATGATGAGGAAATGCTTCGGCGTTATGTGGCTGCCGCAGTGGATGTATCTCCCGAACGGCCGATCCTCATCGACAAGTTTTTAGAAAACGCCATTGAGGCCGAGGCCGACGCCATTTCAGACGGCACCGATGCCTTTGTGCCCGCTGTCATGGAACATATCGAATTGGCCGGTGTCCATTCCGGGGACTCGGCCTGCGTGATACCCCCCATCAGCATACCGGCCAAACACCTGAACACAATATACGAGTATACCAGGAGAATCGCAATTGAGTTGAAGGTGGTGGGGTTGATGAACATCCAGTACGCCATTGCAAATGACACGGTGTACATCCTTGAGGCTAA
>JAOZQV010000254.1 GCA_029932035.1 Deltaproteobacteria bacterium
CTCACCGAAGAGATTGCAAAGGCATCCAGTTCTGTCAGGGTACAGATCAATATGCAGGCCCTGGGCTGCGCCTTTACCATATTCCGATATGGCTCAGACGAACTGAAACAGAAATACGTCCCCAAGCTAATAAGCGCTGAATATGTAGGCGGTTTTGGGATTACCGAACCCAATGCAGGCTCCGATGTCATGGCCATGAAATCCACTGCCCAGGATAAGGGCGACCACTGGCTCTTAAACGGGTCCAAGACATGGATATCTAACGCCAGCGCCGCAGATGTCCTTGTCTTCTATGCCTATACGGACAAGGAGGCCAGGGGGAAAGGGCTGTCTGCCTTTGTGATTGAGACAAAGAATTTTAACGGCATTACAACCACTGACTTGGACAAATTGGGGACCCGGTCAACGCCTACAGGAGAATTATTCCTCGAAGATACCAAGGTCCCTAAGGAAAATATCTTAGGAAAGCCCGGGGACGGCGCCAAAATCGTCTTCGGCTCCCTGAACCAGTCACGTCTTTCCGCCGCGGCAGGGGGCGTCGGTCTTGCCCAGGCATGTCTCGATACGGTGACGGCCTACTGCCAGGAGAGGGAGCAGTTTGGTAAATCGATCGGCCAGTTTCAGATGAATCAGGACATGATCGCCCAGGTAGCCTCGGAGACCGAGGCGGCGCGGTTGATGGTTTATAAAGCCGCGTGGCAAAAGGATCAGGGTCAGTTGGGAAACACCCTTGAAGTGGCACACGCGAAATACCTTTCTGGCGAGATAGCGGTAAAAGCCACTCAAATGGCCATGAGGATCATGGGCGCTTACGGGTATTCCACCGAATACCCGGTGGCCAGATACTACCGGGATGCGCCTCCATACTATATGGTTGAGGGTTCCGCCAATATCTGCAAGTGGATTATAGCCTTGGACCAGTTAGGAATCAAAAAGGCAAACAGGTAGAGGAGGAAAATATGAGACCTTATTTTGAAAAGATGACTCCCTTTGGCAAGACCCTTACGGACAAACAGAAAGAAGGGGCCGTGGAGAGTTCAGATGAAATAAAGAGGGTAGAACAACAGGTGGGGGAGGCCGTTGAGGCCGTCAAAAATGCGGGAATGCCGGAAGAGATCCTCAAAAAAAGGGGGCAATTAAACGTATGGGAGAGGATCGAGTATCTCATCGACCCCGGCACCTGGTGCCCGCTCCATACACTCTATAATCCCCAGTTTAATGAAGAGGGTACCACCGGTGTGATTGACGGGTTAGCCAGGATCAACGGTAAATGGGCCGTGGTCATAGGCTTTAATAACAAGGTCATGGCCGGGGCCTGGATCGCGGGGCAGGCCGATAACCAGCTCAGGGTCACCGACATGGCCAAACGGCTCCATATCCCTCTCGTATGGGTGGTGAACTGCAGCGGCGTAAAGCTGACAGAACAGCAGGAGGTATATGCAAACCGCAGGGGGAACGGCGCCACATTCTTTCGCCATGCAGAATTAGAGAAGTTAGGGGTGCCTATCATTGCGGGCATATACGGCACAAATCCCGCAGGAGGCGGATACCAGGGTATCAGTCCCACCATACTGTTGGCCCATAAGGATGCCAATATCGCGGTTGGCGGGGGCGGTATTGTCGGTGGGATGAGCCCCAAAGGCTCTTTTGATGAAGACGGAGCAGAGCAGCTCATTGAGGCAACACGCCACTTCAAGCAGGTCCCGCCCGGCAGCGTTCCGATCCATTATAATGAAACAGGCTTTTTCAAGGAGGTCTATGAGACAGAAGAAGGGGTCCTTGATGCCCTGAAAAAATATGTGGACATGACTCCGGCCTATGATCCCAATTTCTTCCGGGTCGCCGAGCCCAAAGAGCCGAAATTCCCGGGGGAAGACATTAACCATATTGTCGCCTTTAACCAGAAACGGAGCTACAGCTTAGACGAAATGCTTGCCCGTGTCTTTGATAACAGTGAGCATATGGAATTCAGACCCGACTACGGCCCGGAGGTCTATACCGGTCTGGCCAAGATCAACGGGTTGCTGCTCGGTTTCATCGGCAACCGCCAGGGTTTTCTTGGCGCAAAGTACCCTGAGTACGCCCCCTACCCGGGTATCGGAGGCAAACTCTACCGCCAGGGTCTTATCAAGATGAACGAGTTCGTCACACTCTGCGGCAGGGACAGGGTCCCCATTGTGTGGTTCCAGGACACCTCGGGGATTGACGTGGGGGACATCGCGGAAAAGGCTGAGCTCTTAGGTCTCGGCCAGTCTCTCATATACTCTATCGAGCAGACCGATGTGCCCCAGATATGCATTGTAGTAAGAAAGGGGACTGCAGCAGCCCATTACATCATGGGAGGGCCCACTGCCAACAACCATAACGCCTTTACCTTGGGTACACCAACCACAGAGATTTATGTCATGCACGGAGAGACAGCGGCGGCAGCCTCCTTTTCAAGAAGGCTGGTCAAGGAGAAGGATGCGGGACGTCCCCTTGGACCGGTTATTGACAAGATGAATGACCTTGCCCAGGAGTATCAGGACAACTCAAGACCCGTATACTGCGCCAAAAGGGGCTATGTTGACGAAATCGTCTCCTTTCCAGAGATAAGAAAGTATATTGTAGCATTTGCAGGTTGTGCATACCAGAACCCTGTATCTATCTGCCCCCACCACCACATGATGATCCCGAGAATTATCAAGGGCTGATCGGTCTCCAGAGCCCATCGCTGTACCAGATCCTGGAAAAGGGGTTGCCTAAGGGGGCAACCCTCTTTCCCAGGCTTTTCGTCTCCGTTTTGATTTCCTGATCGTGGTAATTGGGATCCCATGGGAGAAGCAGGAGGGCGCCCCCGGTCATCGGAACAAGCCTGGGAATCCTCGCCTCTCCCCATGACCTGGTCTCCAATTCTTTTCTTAGATCCCCGACACCAGGGGTTTTAAGAAATTCGTGCAGGGTACACACGGTCGGGGGGCTCAAAGGTATCTCCCCTTTTAGATTTCCTCTAAGGGCCTTTTCAGGGCTTACCCAGATCCCATGGGTGGTTTCCCTCTTATCGGGTCGGCATTCCTGCCCCTCCGGCATAAAGGCCACAAAAAACCGGGTATCGTACCTTTTCGACCTGATCTCGGGTGTAATCCAATGGGACCAGGGCACCAATTCTGAAAACCCCAAAGTCCATTCACCAGCAGCCACCAGTTCCCCTAACCAGGTTTTGCTCAGGCTGCCAACCAAACGCTGATCCAGTAGATTGTCAAGGTCTCTCCCCGTACCACCATTTTGTCGGGCCAATAAGACCCCTGCCTCTTCAAAGGTCTCACGTATGGCGGCAATGCCGTGGGTTATGGCATCTTCTTGATTCAAACCCTCGCCAAACCGAGTCATGACCTGAGCGCGGTTCAGGTTGATATGTCCGCTCCAAAGATCAACGTCACTGTCTTCAGGATCCACGACGCCCCCGGGAAACACATAATTCCCTGGCATGAAACCGCTTTGGCTGCTCCGTCTCAGAAGGTAAATCTCAAATTTATCGCCCTCATCACGCACAAGGATGAGGGTAGAGGCACACACGGGCACTACAGGGGGAGTGTTCGATTCAGTCATGGGGTATCATTCACCTAACCCGGATAAACCGGAAAAGAAAAGGTCTCTCGCAAAGGCGCAGCAGGAACGGCGAAGCTCGCAAAGAAAAACAATAAAAATAGTCAATTGTCAATAATCAATTCCATACCACGCCAGCATGTGGAAGACAAGAACTGGCCGGAATTTGCACACTTGCAATCCAGCCATAGATATCCTAAGATGTTTATTGAAGGCATAAGACTCAAGGCGTAAGGTGCAAGGAATGTAACAAATATCCAACATCCAGTATCCACTGATGAAGTGTGGAGTGTGGAATGTGGAGTTAAAAGTTTAAATCAGAATTCCCCCTTTTTTAACTTTAGGCACTTCAAACTCGTAACTCCAAACTTGGAAAACCAGCATCCAGTACCCAGCATCCAGAAAGGGACCAGACATTATGGAAAAGGAGAGAATTCGAAAAAAGCTGTTAAGAATATTGGATATTGCACCGGCTTTAAAGGAAATCCTTGTCTCTTCAGAGTCTGTAGAGATCAAAAGGAATAAAATAAGAAGCTTTTTGGCCGACGTGCACGCAGCTACGTTTCACCATGATCATACTGTTCCACCCTTAGAATGGATATTGGCCCGCGATACCATACGGATATTTAGAACCATTATATGGCCCAGGAGTGAAATACTTGCCGGTTACAGCTTCTTGAAATACCTTGATGACCTCCTGCACGCAGAAAGCTTCAGGGAAATTGAAAAGCCCAGGCCGGACTTTTTTGCGGAACTGGACCACCTGCTAAAGGGAATTATGGGCAAAACAGGTATCTATCCCGAAAAAGCCCCTGCATTTACGAGACACGAAGGGAGGAGAGCAGCAACGCTGAGGTCAGCCGATCTCTCGAGAATGGGCAGAGGGGCAGAGCAATTCATTAATCAATATCCCTGCGGGTTGGATCATGAAACAATTCGTAAACGCAAGGCCAATAAAGCGAGGATATTGGAATATTTTCACGCTACAGAATTAGACTGGGAAGACTGGAAATGGCATACACGGCACATTATCAGGGGCGTGAAGACCCTGAGCGGCCTGATTAAACTCACCGATGAGGAATACGAGGCCGTTAAGTTTGCACGGGAGAATAGAATTCCTTTTGGCATTACACCCTATTACCTGTCACTGATGGACTATAAACCGGACCGCGAAAAGGATTATGCGGTCCGCGCTCAGGTAATCCCACCCTTGGGGTATGTAACGAAGATGAAAGAGCTGAGGGATAACAAGGAACCTTCAATGGATTTCATGTTAGAGCGAGACACCTCCCCTATTGAAGGGATCACCAGACGGTATCCCATGATCGTTATCCTGAAACCTATCCTGACATGCCCACAGATATGCGTTTATTGTCAGAGGAACTGGGAGATAGAGGATGTCTACTCGAAAAATGCGGCCCTGTCTAATAAAAAAATGGAAAAAGCCATCCAGTGGATCGCTGATACGCCAGAGATAAGGGAAGTATTGATCACGGGGGGAGATCCCTTGCTCCTCTCCAATGCAATAATCGAAAAGATCTTAGTTAGACTCTCCCGTATAGGACATGTGGAGAGGATTAGAATCGGAACGCGAATCCCGGTCACATTGCCTCAGCGTATCACCGATTCCCTGGTGGGCAGCATCACCCGTTTTCACAATCCAGGAAAGAGGGAGATCGCTGTGGTTACCCATTTCGAACATCCTTATGAAATTACACCTCAGGCCATGAAGGCCGTGCAAAAATTCCGCCGTTCCGGAATGGAGGTCTACAACCAGCTCGTGTACACCACCTATAACTCCCGGAAATTCGAAGCCGCGGCATTGCGGCTTAAGCTGCGCCTGATCGGCGTGGCCCCCTATTACACCTTCAATGCCAAGGGAAAAGAAGAGACAGACGACTACCGGGTTCCCATCCCCAGACTGCTACAGGAACAGCAGGAAGAGGCGCGTCTCTTGCCGGGAACAGTAAGGACGGATGAAATCGTCTTCAATGTGCCGGGGCTCGGCAAAAACTACCTCCGTGCCAGGCAGCACCGTGATTTCATATCGGTGTTGCCCGACGGTCGAAGGGTGTATGAATTCCACCCGTGGGAAAAGAAACTCCATCTCGCAAATACCTATATTTACACGGACGTCT
>JAOZQV010000255.1 GCA_029932035.1 Deltaproteobacteria bacterium
ATTCGGTGCATTATTTAGACAAGCTGATTAATGAGGGCCGGATCAAAATGAAGGGAGACTTGGGGAAAAAGGTGACCTACCACGACCCATGCGATCTTGGCAGAGCGTTTAAGATCTTTGATGAGCCCCGAAATATCCTGCAAAACGTCCCTGGGCTGGATTATGTGGAGATGGCCCGCAACCGGCTACATGCACGCTGCTGTGGTGGCGGCGGGGGTGTGCAGGCCAACAACCCTGATCTGGCAGTCGAAATGGCGGCAGAGAGGGTAAGGGATGCCCTGGCTGTGGGAGCGGAAATCATTGTCTCCGGTTGTGCCGCCTGTAAGGACAATCTGAAAAAAGGAGCAAAGGCCATACCGAAGGATGAGAGGGGTAAGATAAAGGTTATGGATATTACGGAAATGGTGGCAAAACAGCTTGATCGTTGAAAATGGAAACTTGAGATCTGAAACTGGAAGATCCTTGGATTGATGGTTGATACGGGTTGCGGGTTACGAGTTGCGGGTTGCAGATTGCGAGTTGCAGGTTACGGGTTGCGGGTTGTTTTCCTTACGCCTTACGTCTTCAATACGGGATGCTTGTTGTAGCGAAGCGGAAATCCCGTCTTTAGCGGGAATACTGGAAACTGGAAACTTGAAATTGGATGACTGGAAAATTGGATGACTGGATACTCGTTTTTTTGACCTCTGACTTTTGGGCTTTGGGCTTTGCCGTTATTCAGTAGTCATTCAGTTGTCAGTTGTAGGTTTTTCAATATTCAATATTCAATAGTCAATTCAAAGGTGGGGAAAGGGATGCCCGAGGAAAAGAAGACGACAAGAAAAGGGATTGCAGCAGCCAAGCCCTTGAAAAAGCTTATGGCTGACTATTTTTATGAAATGGATGATGCGGCAAAAACGGGTTCCCGGAAGATTGCCTGGTGTACGAGCGTTGGCCCGGCCGAACTCTTGCGAGGCATGGGCTTTCTGGTCTACTATCCTGAAAACCACGGGGCCATGTTAGGGGCGACCCGAATGTCCACGGATTTGATCCCATATGCCAATGCCATGGGATATTCGCCCGATATCTGTTCCTACCTAACCTGTGATGTGGGTTCTTATCTCCAGAAAAAAACACCTCTGACCATGGCCTATAACATCGAGTCGGTCCCCAGACCCGACATTCTCGTTTTCAATACCAACCAGTGCAGGGACGTGCAGGACTGGTTTGCCTGGTATTCACGGGAGCTCAACGTGCCGCTCGTGGGAGTACACACCCATAGAGACATCGGCGATATCGGCGAGCCCCAAATAAAAGATATTGCCTCTCAGATAGAAGATCTGGTGCCAGAACTGGAAAAAGTAACCGGTGAGAAATTCGACATTGATCGTTTCAAGGAGGCATTGGGGCATTCAAGGCGTACCTCCGAACTCTGGAAGGCCTGTCTTGAGGCGTCCGCGGCGATCCCTTCACCATGGACCTTTTTTGATGCAACCATTCATATGGCACCGGCGGTGGTTTCACGGGGCACTAAGGCGGCCAATGATTATTACGAACTGCTCCTGCCTGAGCTCGAGCAGAGGGTCAAGGATGGCGTGGCAGCGGTAGAGGGGGAACAACACCGGCTTTACTGGGAGGGCATGCCGATATGGGGCAAGTTGAGGGACCTGTCAGAGCAACTTTTTTCTTTAAAAAGCTGTGTCGTGGCCTCCACCTACTGCAATAGCTGGATATTCGACCAGCTTGATCCGGATGAGCCCTTTGAAAGCATGGCGAGGGCATATACAGAGCTTTTTATTGTCAGGGATGAGCCTTATAAGGAACAGTACATCACGGATTGCTACAACAAGTTCAAATTTGACGGCATCCTTTTTCACGATGCAAAGACGTGCCCGAATAACTCAAACAATCGCTATGGCATGCCTGAAAGATTAAGCGAAAAGCTTGGGGTGCCGGTCCTCACCATCAACGGGGACCTGTGCGATTTAAGATGTTATTCCGAGGAACAGGCCAAAACCAATATCGAGGCCTTTATAGAGCAGTTGGAAGAAGGGCAGAAATAGTAATCGAATGACGATCAAGGAATGACGAGTGACGAAGGAAAACAAAGAAGTTAACCTTGAGGATCGTCTCGCGGAATTTCAATTTTGTGGCAAGTGTAAAAAACGCGAAACAAAATAAAAATTCGTAATTCGGGACTCGGCGGTGACCTCGATTGTTGAAAAAAGATGTTGGCAGCACAAGGCACAAGGTTCCCTCTCAGACTTTTTAGGAACGTATCAAAGGCAGTATGGTATGATCGACGAGCAACCCGCAACCCGCAACCCGCAACCCGCAACCCACAACCCGCTCTTCGCAGGGGTAGATGTCGGGGCATCCCGTACTAAGGTGGCCATCCTTGATACGGAAAAGAGATTGATAGGACATGCAGTGAGGAAATCCGGGACAGATTTCACTGAGACGGCCGAGATCTGCCTGAAGTCCTCTCTAAAAATGGCCGGCGCTTTGAGGGAAGATGTGGCAAGCTGCGTTTCCACCGGCTACGGGAGGAAGAACGTCCTGTTCAGTGACGGAACAAAGACGGAAATCGGATGCCACGCTAAGGGCTGTTATCATTATTTCCCCATGGCCATGACCATTATCGATATAGGGGGTCAGGATAATAAGGTTATCAAGTTGGACAACCAGGGCCGGCGTCTGAATTTTAAGATGAACCGGAAATGCGCTGCCGGCACAGGCGCCTTTTTGGAAGAGATGTCTATGCGCCTGGGGATACCGCTTGAAGAGATGGATTCCCTGGCCCGGAAATCCGAGGAGATGGTGGAGTTAGGGAGTTACTGCACTGTTTTTTCAGGGACAGAGGTATTAGAGAAGATCAGACAGGGCAAAAAGGTCACGGATATTGTTAAGGGCCTTTTTTTTTCGGTAATCAAGAGGGTTCTTGAGATGGATTCCCTCACAGACCGCGTGGCAATGACGGGCGGGGTGGTGGCACATAATCCGATCCTCGTGGAGATGGTAAAAGAGATAACCGCCCGTGATATTCTGGTCCCTGAGTTCCCACAGTTAACCGGGGCCGTGGGCGCAGCTCTCTTTGCTATGGAGGAGAGAAGCACCTGAAGTGAGATAATTTGAACTCGATTATGGTGGGGCCTCATATTTCTGCTATCACTACCACCAATGATAAATGACCGATGATAAATGACAAAGGGGAGGGATTGAAATGAATATAAGCAAATGGACGCATGCAGGGACCATCTTAAAGATGAACGCCCTTAACTATCCGGACAAGTTGGGGTGGCAGGACAAAAACCAGGAATTCAGCTTTAAGGAGTGGGATGAAAGATCATGCCGTTTTGCCAATGGGCTCAAGGATTTAGGTGTGGGGCACAAGGACACCTTTGCGGTTCTCGCCTTTAACAGGGGCGAATGGATGGATATATATGCAGGCTGTGCCAAGGGAGGGCAGTTGGTTGTGCCGATCATGTTCAGGTTGGCAGGCCCTGACATAGAATACATTACCAACCATTCCGAATGTAAGGCCATCGTAGTGGAGGCCCCTTTTGTGGAATTGATAGACAGCATTAAGGATAAGCTGCCAATCCCTGAGGGCAACTATATTTATATGGGAGACGGTCCGGTGCCTGACGGGTATGTGGGATATGAGGATCTTTTGGTCAAATCCTCTCCTGATGAGCCGGATGTTATGGTAGATAGCGCCGATATATGGGTGATAATGTACACATCGGGGACAACAGGCCGGCCAAAAGGGGTAATGAGGACCCATGAAAGCACTGTGGCCCAGTATTATCTGAATGACATTAACATGGGTGTCAGACCCGATGACAAAGTTATGCTGGTTATGCCCATGTGCCATATCAACTCCATATTCTACTCATTTGCATACACCCTGGTTTCAGCGCCGGTATTTGTTTACAACATGGTGAGCTTTGATCCTCAAGATTTGCTGACCACTATTGCAAATTACAAAATCACGTTTACCTCACTTGTTCCTACCCATTATATTATGCTTCTTGCCCTGCCGGATGATATCAAGAATAACCTCGACGTCTCATGCATCAGACAGCTCCTCATATCTTCCGCGCCAGCCAGGAAGGATCTCAAAGTGGCTATTATGGACTATTTCAAGAATGCGGAGCTTTGGGAGGCATACGGGAGCACCGAAGGAGGACTGGTGACACTGCTCAGACCGGAAGATCAGTTTAAAAAGTTGGGGTCCATCGGGAAGGAGATATTCGGGACCGACCGGATCAGGATACTTGACGATGAGAGGAATGAGGTCCCGGACGGTGAGGTTGGAGAGCTTTTTTACCGTACCCCCATGCTCTTTAAAGAGTATCTGAAAGAGCCGGAGAAGAGCAAAGAGGCCTTTGAGGGAGAATGGTCATCGGCAGGGGATATGGTAAAACGTGATGAGGATGGCTATTACACCCTTGTTGACAGAAAGGCCAATATGATCATCACTGGCGGTGAGAATGTCTACCCTTCGGAAGTGGAAAGCGCTACGGGGGCGCATGAGGCGGTTAGAGACATTGCGGTAATCGGCATCCCTGACGATAAATGGGGTGAGGCCATTAAGGCTATTGTGGTGCTCAACGACGGTTATGAAGAGAGTGAGGAAATGGCAAAAGAAATTATGGAGTTTACCCGTGGCAAGATAGCAGGATTCAAACGACCGAAGAGCGTTGACTTTGTTAAAGATGAAGAGATGCCCAGGACACCCACAGGAAAGATCCTTCACCGCATTCTAAGAGAACAATACGGGAAATGGGGCGAGTAGGGATGCGGGTTACGGGTTGCGGGTTGCGAGTTGCGGGTTTGAAACTTGATATTGGTTGTAGGTCTCGCGTTACAGTTTACATGTAGTGGCTTGAATTGTCGGGATAGGCTGCCGTAAAGGCGTTTTTCATAAAATCTAATTGAATTGGAGGAAATTCCAAATGTTGACAAAGGCTTTCATACCTTACAAAGGTTATTACTCAACCCCTTTCAGCAGATGGCAGGGGAGTATGGCTAACGAAAACTCGATTGTTTTGGCCGGAAATACATCCAAGAGATGGTTAGCGGAGAAGAACTGGGACCCCGGGATCTTTGACTATCTAATCCTCGGTATTACCATCAGCCAGCACCATCAGTTTTATTCAAGCCCCTGGGCCGCGGCCCTGATCGGTGCGGGAGAAATACCCGGGGTAGCCCTGAGCCAGGCATGCACCACCTCCACCACCTGTATTTACCAGGCTGCCAGGGGAGTGGACACGGGACTTTACGGGGCCTGCTTTACGCTGATGACAGACAGGTGCTCAAACGGCCCCCACACTGTCTGGCCAAACCCCATGGGTCCAGGTGGTGAAGTGATCTCTGAAAACTGGCTGATGGATAATTTCAGGGGTGATCCCAACGTTGGCCTGCAGATGATCGAGACTGCCGAAAACGTTGCCAAGGAGGGGAAAATCACAAAGGAGCAGTGCGATGAATTGACCCTGAGGCGTTACGAGCAGTATCTGGATGCGCTGGCAGACGACAGGGCATTTCAGAAGAGATATATGTTTCCGGCGGAGGTGAAGGTATCGAGGAAAAAGACCAAACTCGTTGAGGAGGACGAAGGGGTTACTCCATGTACGGAAGAGGGGTTGGCCAGGCTTAAACCGGTTATGCCGGGCGGTGTTCTATCCTTTGGGGCACAAACCTTTCCGGCAGATGGTAACC
>JAOZQV010000256.1 GCA_029932035.1 Deltaproteobacteria bacterium
TTGCACTGGTTGCCACTCTTAGTTTTAGCCTTACACTGTTTTGAAGTCGAAACTTTTACCTTTTTGGCTCTCTTTACTTTCTTGCCTCCCTTATCCTTTTCTATCTTTTTTAGTAGTTCAGTTGCGATTTCGCCTATTTTGTCATTCAGGGAACGGATGAATTCATATACATTCCCAATGGATTGATCTTGAAAATCTTCCAATTTCTCAACGGCAGTGCCGGAGAGCCTGATTTTTTTCAGCGCCTTAAACGGTTTACCTGCGAGTGATTTATGGATTTCTTCAACGTTCTTTGCGCCACTGTCAATTGCCTCTTGAACCAGATCTTTTATCTCCTGCAGTTTTTTCATAGCCTCCTCCTTTTTTTCAATCCCATCCGCAGATTTCGCAGATTACCGCAGATTATTAAAATACTTTGCCCATCCCAGAATCCAATACGCAATATTCAATCCCTAAATTCCCCAATTCCTAAATCTCTCAATTCTTCAATCATCAATCCCTATCCCTTTTCCAGGTTTCCTCGCCTTAACCGCCAATCTTTTCACCCTCAGAATATCTTCATCACTGAATATTCCATTTACCCCTGAGATGGCGGCTAATTTCATCCCGTGCTTGAGTCCAAGCTTATAGATCTCTCTGACCTTTTCCCACTCGATATCACGGCCGATGGTAAAGATTTCAAAGCGTCCTTCCAAGGCCAGGACAATAGTCTCGGCAAGACATGCGTAGGCTACCTTCGGAGGGAGACCGATATTCTTCATTTCCGGGTTACCAGGAAGCTCAATCTCGCCCGATTCAATTACCAGCACATCAGGACGTTTCGCCACATCCTCCGGAGACAGATCCAAGGGACGCGCCACATCAGTGATAACACATCCGGGTTTGACCTTCATTATGTCGAGAATCGCCTTCCCCGCTCCGGAGGTAGCTGTGACAACGACATCCATATCAGGGAGGTACTTGTCCGTTCTGGTGGAGACATAGAGTTTAACGTCAGGGGTTTCCCCAAGAATCGATTCTCTCAATGCCAACAGTTTGGCAGTATTCCGTCCCACCATGTAGACCTCTTCAAAGGCCTTTGCCAGCAGGCGGCAGCAGACAGAACCAATGGCTCCGGTGGCTCCAAAGACCATCGTCTTTCCCTTGATTTTTTTCCCACTTTCTACCTTGGTCAATCCCATCCGGCGTACGGCATCTGCAGCGGCCCAGAGCGCCCCGGATGCGCTGTAGCTGTTGCCTGTGGTTATGGGGATTTCTGCTCGTCTCGCCACTGTCACTCCTGCATCGCCCACAACCTTGGTGAAGGCGCCCAAACCCATGATCTGAGCCCCCAACCGTTTTGCCATCTTGGCGGCCTGCAAGAGGCGTTCATAGGTGAACTCAGGCTTATGAGACAACATCTGTTTCGGCGTGCCGCCGAGGGTAATCAGCCAACCTTCCGCCTCTACTCCTGTTGGTGACTTTATACCTGTCACATTGGAATAGACAAAAGGTGGAGAGTAGGCCATAGCCATTTCTACTGCATCCATGAAGGGAGGAGGCGTCAATTTGGAGAGAAACTCTAATGTTCTATCCTTTTTGAGGAATTCCTGGGAAAGGGGATGGATTACAAAGGCAAAGCGATTAACCCGTTTGGGGTCGCCCGAAGGATATACCACCCTGGGGTCCATCCTCTGATCGCTGATGATCTCTAACAAATCGTCATCCGTAACCTCGTCCTGCCTCTTTCCGAGAGCTGCAAGAATCAAAGCCCCAAGGATGTTGAACGCCACCACACGTTCGAGGACCTTTGGAGTGGGATCTATAATCACGTCCACGCCCCTGTCTTTGAGAAACTGAACCCGGTCATCATAGGCAGATGAGGTGATGATGGTCTTACCCCCTAACTCTTCAAGGGTGGTTTCTTCGAGATAGTCATAGAACCCATGATGAGGCACAACAATGATGTTGGCCTTTTGCATGGCCTTGCGCATGATGAATTCATTCCATTTGGCTATGGGCGTGACCGAGGTAGAGAAACGCTTGCTGGGAACCCATTTGAGCACTTCATGAACCCCGCCGGCATACATCTCCAGATCCTTCAACGAGGTCAAGAGCTTAGAAATACCATTTTCCAAGACCGGATCTGCGAAACTAAGGTTATCGGTAAACTCGGACATGACCTTGGCGATCCTGTAATTGGACATCCCGGAAAGGAATAGTACCCTGGCATTGTTGAAATAGTTTCCGAATTCAAATTCGATATGACGAAGAGACCATTCATGGGCAACATTGCGAAGGGTGCTTCCCATTGTAACAGGCGTTTGAATACGGGAGCTCAGCATATCGAATTTTTCAGTGTGCTTGGCGGTCGAGCCTCTGAACCCTATTGCGTCGGGGAATTTCATGCCCCCTAACCCGATGGCATCCGCCCTCTTTTCCCATCTCAACAGCATCTCAACGGCCTTATCAATATCTCCGTCAGTCCCAAACCGCTTGATATTGAAATCTTGACCTAAGAATTCCGTGTCAAATTCATAATCTCCGCTGCTTGGTCCCAGACTTATACTGATAATTTGCTTCACGGTTTCCTCCCGTTTCCACTCAAAATTGATAACAAACCCTTCTAAATCACTTCACTTCGCTCCGTTGCCGTCATTTCTTATGGCATCCACGGGACAGACATCCATGGATTCCGCACACAATCCGTCCTCTTGTTCGGTAGAAGGCTGTTTATAAACAAAATTGTATTCTACATCACAATCAATATCTAAGCTTGGCCTGAAGTTATCAGGCGCTATTTCGGAACAGAGCTTACAACCGATACAATGCTGATCCACGTAGTACTTCCCGTGAACATTCTCTTTATAAATAAGACGATCCTCAAGGTTAAATTCTTTGTTTTCCTTCGTCACTCGTCATTCCTTGATCGTTATTCGATTACTATTACACCGGCGATTTAAATTGCCAATTTTGCAGAGAGAACTTTCAGGATAAGGGGATAGCTTAACCAAAACGTAGCTCCTTTAAGATCTCGGCTAAATCCTGAGCCCGGCTGTCTCTTTCCGGCTTCTCAGGCCTATGGATACCGCAATACTCTGAACCGGGCGCAGCGCGTCTCCTGCATTGCGCTCCATTTTTGGTCGTGCCTTTGCATCGGATCGGGGTTCCATCAGGTGTGGCATCGGATTTTTTTTCATCCTCTGCACTGACATCCTGCTCAACATGAGCCTGGACACCTTTTTCAGCGCCGGCCTGATGCACTTTGCAGTATTCTAAACCGGGCATGGAGCGCTTCTTGCATTGCTCACCACTTTTGGTCAAGGCCTTGCATCGGGCCTCTTGATACCTGTCATGCAAGACAAGCGGTGCATCAAATATTTTTCCAGATTTTACCAGACCTAAGAGATAATTGAACTCATCTTCAAAACCTTCCAAAAAAACTTCCGGGTCCGGCATCAGTCCCTCATCAGCGGCAAGCCCAACGGTCACCTTTCCATCATAGCTGAGAATACTGATCCCTAATCCCACAGCACCAGACCTGGGAACCCAGAACATGATATTATTGATCTTCTTACCTGCAAAATAAAGCGGTTCTCGCGGACCCGGAACATTGGTGAGAACGGCTGAGGCCTTATTACCGAAGAGATGTGCCATATTTTTCGCAATACCGGGCGGCAGCAGACCCATGGCGCTAAGGAGCCCGAAGTTTACATAGGGGTCAGCCGATTTCTTCAAACGGTTCATTCGCCGATTTACTTCCTTAAGCCTTAAGATCGGGTCTTCGAGATACACCGGCAAGGCAAGAAAAACAAGACTGAATTTGTTTCCCAACTCGAACTCGGTGCCAGGCTTACGTATGTTGACCGGAACAGTCACCCGGAGGTCAAGCTTATTCACCGGATAGTTTCTGCTCTCCAAATAGCGACGCATTGCGCCGGTAACGGTAGCTATCAGCACATCGTTGAGTGTGGTGGTACTAATGGCTCGACCAACGGTCTTAATCTTATCCAACAGTATTGGCTCGGTCCAGACCGCACTTTTTCGCACACCTAATCTACCTTTAAATGCGGTTTTGGGATCACCGGGCATGATCAACAGTTTGGTGAGTACGGACGTGACGTCAGTGGCCAGCTCTGAACCGGACTTTGCCAGTTCCACTAAATGAGCAGGCTTGGATATGACCTCCTTTAGCTCATCGATTATTGTCTGCCCGACTTTTTGAGTTGCATCGGTAGCATACCTGATGTTTTTTATCATGAACCGAAAAGGCAAAAGAGGATCAGGAAAGGAAGGCTCCGATCTTTTCTTCCTGGATCTACCCGTGGGCCAGGCAGCATCCGGTTTCTTGTCTGCCGCTGAAAGTAAGACATGGACCAAGGCAATTCCATCGCCTATGCAGTGGTGAATTCGAAAAAAAAGCACGCAACCTTTACCGAGATTTTCAATGAGATAAACATGCCAGAGCGGCTTGTTCGGGTCCAGAGGGGTAGTCATCAAACCGCTGACCATCTCCTGCAGCGCGACTTTATCGGCCGGCGGAGGCAAGGCAATACGCTGAACGTGGGATCTGATATCAAAATGCCTGTCAGTCTCCCAATTGGGCGCCCCTACTCCTGATGCAGGCAGTATCACCCGCTTTTGGAATCGTGGAAAAGAGGCCAGGCGGTACTCTATGGTTGCAGACAACCGCTCAAAATCTATAAGCTCTTCAAATTCCATAAAAGCAGTGATGACCATCAGATTAGTGGGATCATCCATACAGTACCAAAAATGATCGGCGCTGGTCATTGATTGAGTCATATTTTCACCTCAACTTGCTCTGATTTACCTCTTCATCCCTTGAGTCTTTTTACCAGGGCGATATACGACTGCATCGCCTCTTTTTTCGAGGTGCCTTCCAACTTGGCCCAGGCATCATACTTGGCACGAGCGACAAAATTGGTAAAACCAGGTCGCTTACCTGATACATCCCCCACATTGGCCTGTTTGTGGAAGGCATAGAGCTCTAAAAGGGTGTCATTATCAGGTCGCTTCGGTAAATCCTGAACTTCTTCAGCCGCAGTCTCAAATCTTGTTTTTAGATCAGCCATTTGTTTCCTCCTCTTAACCAAAAGATGCTTTTAAGGATTCTTCACCTAAGATATACCCTGTCTGTCTATAAAAGGTCAGATAACATATCAAAATACAATACTTTTTTCTTATCATCCAAACCCCGAGAAGTCAACAGACAAATCTTGCGCCCGTTCACGGGTTCAAAGGCCTTCCCCTTTCAGCGGGAAACCCCGATCCTCTGAACGGTTACTCGATTAGAAATGACTTGATAAACTTAAGGATTTCTGATAATTTGTAATTTCATTAACCCTTACCTCCAGCAGTGAGAAGTTGCCATGGGAATAAAAAATGAAGAGGAATGGTTTCGCAAGTTCTATGAGGGGACTTTTCTCATCAAGGGCTGGCGGTCTCGTATGAAGGAACTGCTGCAGTCCTTTTCACCTGCCCAAAGAGACGAAATGCGAGATCTCCTTGACAAGCTCGGAGAAAAGATCGGCCGGGAATGGGCAAGAGATAACAGGGTCCGCCGTGTAGACACCCCGCTGCTCCAGAAGTGGGGTCAAGATCTGAGCAACGCCAAAAGAGAAGGCCCTGATTTCTTAGCCCAAGCGATTATAAAGCTTGACACCGAAGTGGATAAGCTCCTTGTTTAGGCCACACTCACCGAAT
>JAOZQV010000257.1 GCA_029932035.1 Deltaproteobacteria bacterium
CCATGGCCGTCATTATCATTTTTAATGTGAAAAAGCATACCAATACCCTGACGGAGCAGGGTATCCACGAATCCGAGATCCTTGCCGAATCATTACTCTACGGGATCAGCGAGGCCATCTCAGAGGGCGATAACGAGTCAGTGATCAAGCAATTTGAGATGATTGGACAAAATGTCAAGGGAGTGGAAATTTCTGTTTCAAGCTTTGACGGAAAGGTGTTCTTTTCATCAAAAAGGGAATTGGTTGGCGAGAATTTAACTTCCATAATCAAGGATCCGCGGCCCTTAGAAGCCATTGACTTAATGGCAAGAGAAGACGAACCTCCCTATGCAACATTCGAAGAATCTGTAGAAGATAAACCCTACCTGAACGTCCTTCGTCCTATTCTCAACGCACCACGATGTTTCCACTGTCACGGGAGTTCTCGGGAAGTCTTAGGGAGTATCATGGTTCGGGTGTCTGCGGAAAAGATGTTTTCCGGAATCCGTTCTGTTCAGAATGTCAATATTTTGATCGGCATTATTCTGATTATCATTTTGATTGGGGCTCTTTACTTTGTGCTGAAACTCCTCGTGAACCGACCCCTTGAAAGCACTGCAGCCATGCTCAAAAACATCGCAGAGGGTGAAGGCGATCTGACCGGGCGTCTTGAGATGAAAACCGAGGACGAAATAGGGGCATTTACAAGATGGTTTAATCTCTTTGTGGAAAACATCCAGGCGTTGGTTAAGGCCATAAAAGACGATGCAAAAGAGCTGGCGTCTTCCTCCGCCGACCTCTCTTCCATTGCCCAACAGATGTCTTCAGGTGTTCAGCAAACCTCTCAAAAAACGAACATGGTTTCCAGCGCTGCGGAAGAGATGGGAAGCAGCATGAATACAGTGGCTACAGCCACGGAGCAGGCATCAAGTAATGTGGAGATGGTCGCCACAGGCGCTGAAGAGATGACTGCCACTATCAATGAAATAGCACAGAACGCTGAAAACGGCCGCAGGATAACCAACGAGGCCGTATCCCAGTTCATAACCACTTCTGATACGGTGAATCAATTAGGTGAATCGGCAAGGGGTATCGGCCAGGTCACGGAGACCATCACCAAAATCTCAGAGCAAACCAACCTTTTAGCCTTGAATGCCACCATTGAGGCGGCTCGTGCAGGCGAGGCAGGAAAGGGGTTTGCCGTAGTGGCCAATGAGATCAAGGAATTGGCCAAACAGACGGCCGCGGCAACTGGAGAGATAAGAACCAGGATTGAAGGGATTCAGAGTTCCTCTCTTGAGACGGTGGATCAAATCAGGGACATTTCCAAGGTAATCGACGACGTGAATGATATTGTTGCTACCATTGCAACGGCAGTGGAGGAACAATCAGTTACCACGAAAGAGATCGCAGTCAATCTGGCACAGGGATCGCAGGGGATCCGGGAGATCACGGAAAACGTGGGGCAGAGTTCAAGCGTAGCTGGAGAAATCGCCAAGGATATTGCGGAAATAAATGAGGCGACAACAGAGATGGCAGATAACAGCTCAAAGGCAAGTGTGAAAGCAGAAGAACTTACCAAGATGGCAGACCGGTTAAATGAACTGGTTGAGAGGTTTAAGGTTTAAGGGAGTGATATCATGAACGCCCAGGATGATGAAACCCTCCAGGTTTACATTGAAGAATCCCTTGAACATCTGGCCGATATTGAAAATGACTTCCTGGCCATTGAGGAACGGGGAGCTAACTTAGATGAAGAGCTTGTCAATAAGGTTTTTCGCGCAGCCCATTCTATCAAAGGTGGGGCAGGTTTTATGGGTCTTAACAACATCCGTGAACTTTCCCATAAGATGGAAAATGTCTTAGGGATGATTCGAAACCGGGAATTGATCCCCAATCCGGAGAATGTCAACATCCTGCTATTGGCCTCGGATGCCCTCAGAAACCTCATCAACGATGTCAGTTCAAGTGAAGAAACCGACATCTCCCAGTTTATTGACGGTCTGGAGTCCATTGTCCAGACCCCGTCTCCCCAGGATGAAGAGGAGCCTCTCTCCGAAATGATCGACATTTCATTTCCGGCTGGAGATACTATTTTCTCTGTTGCGCAAGGGGATATCTCTAAAGTCAGGAAAGAGGGAAAATGTATTTATTTAGTCAAGATAGACACAAGCCATGATGGAAATCTGAGGGATATGAGCCCTGAACAAGTTATGGATAAGATGAGGAATTCTGGTGTTATCCTCAATAGCGCTATCCATACAGGTCTTCAGGAATTCCCTGAAGCATCCCATGACCAACCTATCGCGGTCCTTTTTGCCTGCGTGCTGGAACCGGATGACATTCATGCCCTCCTTGAAATTGACAGGAAATTTATCTTTGAACTGACCCAAGACCTAAATATAAGACCGATCACTGAACCAGAGGGCCCGTCTAAACCGGTTGTATCCAAGAAAGATAAATCAAAGATTACGGAACCGGCAACTCACAAGGTAAAACCGGAGATCGAAATAAAAAAGCAAACGATCCCTTCTGAAAAAGAAAGGGGGAAAGAACAACCGGTCTTGGAGACAGCACAACCGGAAGCCAGCTTGCGAGTAAAGGTGCGGCTCCTTGACTCACTGATGAACCTGGCCGGTGAGCTTGTGCTCAGCAGAAACCAACTTCTCCAGGCAGTATCCTCAAAAGATCCACATGCCACAGAAGTGGTCAGCCACATGGTAAATCTGATTACCTCTGAGCTGCAGGAAACCGTCATGGTCACCAGGATGCAACCGGTGGGAAATGTATTTAACAAATTCCCCCGTGTTGTGCGCGATCTTGCCAGGGATCTGGGAAAAGATGTTGAGCTGATACTTGAAGGGAAAGATGTGGAATTAGATAAAACCATTATCGAGGCTATCAATGACCCGCTTACTCACTTAGTCCGGAATTCGGTTGATCATGGGATAGAAACCCCTGAAGAGCGTATAAACAAAGGAAAGGATCCAAAAGGGAAAATCATATTAAAGGCCTACCACAAGGCCGGGCAGGTCAATATCGAGATTTCCGATAATGGAAAGGGCCTAAACGGCGAAGGACTGGCAGCAGCGGCCTTAGCCAAAGGGTTGATAACTGAAGACCAGACAAAGGTAATGTCCCAAAAAGAAAAGATCAATCTTATCCTGCTCCCCGGCTTTTCTACTGCTGAGAAAGTGACAGATGTATCCGGCAGGGGAGTGGGTATGGATGTGGTTAAAACCAACTTAGACAGATTAGGGGGCCGGATAGATATCGACTCTCAACTCGGGAAGGGGACAATAATCCGCATAAAACTGCCACTCACTTTGGCTGTCATCCCGAGTCAGGTCATTGTCGCCGGGGGAGAACGATATGCCATTCCGCAGGCCAACTTGGAAGAACTGCTCAGGATTCCCGCAAACCAGACCAAACAGAGGGTGGAGAAAGTAGGAGACGCGGAGGTGGTAAGACTGCGTGGCAAGCTCCTGCCTCTCATTAAATTGGCTGATCTGCTCGGGCTTGAAACCCTTTATCTTCACCCCGCAGAGAAAAGGCTGACAATTGATCGACGACAGAAAATCGCAGACAGACGGTCCCGGGAAAGCCCACTGTTTGGCTCTTTGGAAGCCTTTGAACCCGCAACAGACGAGATCGCAAGAGGACCTTCAAGCACTAATGCGAACAGTCTTCAATCCGAAACCCAAGCGTTGCGCACCCTCGATGACCGACGTTATCGCGCCTCGAGCGCCCTCAACATCGTGGTGGTCTCCACTGGGACCATTAAGTATGGCATGGTTGTAGACCGATTGCTGGATGCGGAGGAGATTGTTCTAAAACCTTTGGGGCGTCATCTAAAACACTGCAAGGGATATGCAGGGGCCACTATTATGGGTAACGGCCGGGTGGCCCTCATACTGGATGTGACAAACCTTGCCCATTTGGCTGGACTGACATCAGTGGAAGGGAGTGACAGGGCCGCTGAGGTGGCCAAAGAAGCCATCACCGATAAGGAAGAAGACACCTTGCCTCTGCTGGTTTTTAAAGGGGCTGAACAGGAGCAGTTTGCAGTTCCTTTAAGCAACGTGGTGCGCATTGAAAAGATATGTACTTCAGATATCGAGAATGTGGGGGGGAAAAGGATTATTCAATACCGAGGAAGGAGTCTTCCTCTATTTGCCATTCATGAAGCAGTTCATGTGAAACCTCTCATACTCGAGGAAAATTCCTTAGTCATTGTCTTCATTCTTGCCGAGAGAGAGATCGGCCTTTTGGCCAACGGTCCTGTGGATGCTGTGGATGTATCCGTTGAAGTCAATGATACAACCCTGAAACAACGCGGCATCATGGGATCCGTAATCATCGGCAAACAAACAACACTCCTTGTGGATATCCATGATCTGGTCAATACCCTAAACCCGGAATGGTTTTCTGAGCAAGAAGCGGTCAGTGCGCTGGACGGGAAAACAGCCACAATTCTTATCGTGGAAGACTCCAAATTCTTCCGCAACCAGGTTAAAGGATTTATAGAGGATACGGAATACAACGTCATTGAGGCTGAAGACGGGTTGGCAGCATGGAATCTTCTTCTGGAATATGGAGATGAGATATCCTTAGTGGTCACAGACATCGAAATGCCCAATCTTGACGGCGTGGGCCTGACCAGAAAGATCAGGGCCGATAAGCGATTTTCCGATTTGCCCGTTATTGCGCTGACGACTTTGGCCAGTGATGAAGAGGTGGCTAAGGGAAAAGCGGCCGGCATTGATGACTATCAGATCAAGTTAGACAAGGAAAAGCTGATAGGGAGTATTTACAACTTCCTGAAGAATAACCCTGTGGCGAGTAATTGACCAAAAAAGGAAGGTATTGAAAATGCTAAATAATATGAAAATTGGTGTAAAGATAGCATCAGGCCTCGCCATAACTACCCTCCTGGCAATTATAATAGGTATCACCGGATATATGATCATCGATCACATAAATGATCAGATAAACATATCGAAGGCAGCCCATTCGATTAAACATACTTGTCTTAAAACAAGCGGGCAGGGGAAAAACTACATCATCAACAAGGAAGAAATCGATTTTAAGGTCTGGATGGACAATGTCAAATCAATTGGTGCAATCATAAAAAACACCGAGGAATTTGCCGATGACGGGGAGGTTCAGAGTTGGTTAAGAGAAGGCTTAGAGGCAGTTAAGCATTATGAAAGTCTTGGTCATAAAATCCACAAGCTAATTTTGGAAGAGATGGGGATAGATAGTCAAATGCGTGATGCAGCCAGGAAAATTGACGCCCATCTTAAAACATTAGAGAATTCGGAAGCGTCCATTACAGCCCTTCTAAATGCCCGAAGAGAAGAAAAAAATCTACTCATATATGGTGACAGTCCCCTGCATCAGGAAGAAAAGAGCTACCTTCAAAAATGGCAGGATGAGATCGGGAAGATTGAGAATCTGGGAATCAAAGATGAGGGTCTTAAGAAACTGATAGATAACTATCGTGATCTGGTTTTGCGCCGAGAAAAAGGACTGGAACAACTTGGGGCGACTACTCATGAACTGGAAATGGTATCCCGCAGCCTGTTGATGACCGCTGATAACATATTAGACAAAAATAAAGAGGCTGTACTCAAAGCACAAAACCGTGGAGAGATGTTGATTATATTTATCATGGGAATCGTGGTGGTAGCGGCCGGGATCATGACCTATTTTATCAC
>JAOZQV010000258.1:0-412 GCA_029932035.1 Deltaproteobacteria bacterium
TAGGAGAACAAAATGAAGAAATGGTTTACTTTTTCAGCGGTATTGGCAATTAGTTTTTCTGTTGTTTTTGGCATGGCAGGCACATCTTCAGCAGAGACCAAATACAAATTTGCGTTAGGGCATACGGAACCTACGAATGTATCTACTCATGCGGCTGCTCTCAAATTTAAGGATCTCGTCGCTGAGAGAACGAACGGAGCTGTAGAGATAATCATACATCCAAGTTCGGAATTGGGCTCAGCAGCGGACCAAGCCCAGATGGTTCAAAGCGGTGCAATCCAAATGGCTATGTTACCGGCAGGCCACGTTGCTACAATAGTTCCCGAAGTACAGGTTTTCACAATCCCTTTCTTTTTCCCCGGAGATGTCCATGAAATGGCAGAAGTCGTTAACGGCCCGGCTAGTGAAAAGC
>JAOZQV010000258.1:422-5662 GCA_029932035.1 Deltaproteobacteria bacterium
TAGTTATTTCCCTAAAAGGGATATTGAACTTCTGTCTGTTCTTCCTCATGCTCCTAAACAGTTTACTTCAAACAAACCGATTAAAATGCCCGAGGACTTTAAGGGTCAAAAAATCCGCACTATGGCGTCGCCACTAATCGTGGAAAGCTTTAAGCTTCTCGGGGCAACTCCTGTTCCCATAAACTACCACGAAGTTTATACTGCATTACAACTTGGTACCGTAGACGGTGAAGAAAATCCCTTCTGGGCCATAGGTGAAATGAAGTTTTATGAAGTGCAAAAGTATATCGTAGTAAGCAACCATGCGTATTTAGTTACTATGTTTTTCGCAAACAAAGCATTGCTTGATGGTTTGCCGAAGGAAATAAGGGAGGTTATTATCAAATCGGCAAAGGATGTCCTGCCATATCAGCTTGAAGCAGAGCTGAAAATCGATAAAGAAAATGAGGATACGATAAGGGCGTATAAAAAGACTAATGTTACTGAACTTTCTCCCGAAGCCATCCAAGCGTTTAAGGAAAAAATGAAACCTGTAAAGAATACTTACATTAAAATGGTAGGAAAAAGCGGTCAAGAGGTTGTAAACGCATACGAAAGAGAGATGAATAGGTAGGTTTGAAAAATGCATTCGATGAAGCTGTGACAGGCATAACCTCCTGAAATGCTATAAAACAGGGAGTGCTCTGGCCGTAAATCCAAGGAGGTTGTGCTGTGTCACAGCAGCTCCTGCCTTTTTATCGAGGTAGATTTTGAAAACCGTGCTCATATACCGGATAATGTACTGCTTCAGATGCCGTAGTCTCAAGAGATCCTGAAAACGGTGTTTTAATTTATGTTAACACGGTATGCAGTATACAGAAGATTGTTAACTAATTGAGCCAAAAGCGGTGATGCTTTTGATTCTTGGAAACCTTATTGGATAGGGAATTATTGGGGATTATATACTATTCCGCTGATGTACGCATGTTTATAGTAAAGTTATTGTCTGATGGGCTTTTGATAAATAAAGCCATTAATAGATAGTGCGGAGCTCATATGGATATTCAAGGTTTTCTATCCCGCCTCGAAGAGACGGATGAAATAATCAGGATTCGTAAAGAAGTCAGCCCGGAATTTGAAGCTTGTGCAGTAATAGGAAAAATTCAGAGGGAACTGAATAAAGGGGTTTTTTTCAACAGAGTGAAAGGGCATAATATTCCCCTGGCCAGCAATCTTTTCGGGAGTTTTGACAGAGTTTCGACTATCTTTGGGTCCGAAAAGGAGCTTCTTGTCAGCAGACTTTCTATGATTGAACAAGATATTCCCTGTGTTTTATCCTCTGAAACCTCACATCGAAAAAGGCTTAAGGTAAATGAACTTGGTTCACAGCTTCCAATCGTTACTCATTATGGAAAGGATGCAGGGCCTTATATTACGGGTGGTCTCATACTGGCCAAAGATCCTGAAAGCGGTGTCCGTAATTTATCTTATCATCGTATGCAATGGACAACCGGGGGAGAGCTGCGCTTCTGCATTAATCCGGGAAACCATCTTGGGATGTGCATAGATAGGGCAGAGGAAAGGGGCCAAGACCTTGAGGCAGTAGTGCTTATCGGAGCGTCTCCGGTCAGTATGTTGGCGGGGGCTTTTAAAGTCCCTTTCGAAAAAGACGAGTTAGGTTTAGCAGGAGCTTTACAGAACGATTCTGTGAAAATTGAGCAATGTCAGGATGTGGATCTTGAGATCCCTCAGGACGCGTCGATCGCTATCGAGGGAAAAGTCATCAAAAACCTGCGTAAGCCGGAGGGTCCTATCGGCGATTGGCAGCATGTCTATGTTGGTCCAAACGAGAATTATGTATTCTCGGCCAGTGTTATCACTCTGTCTCAAAATCCGGTTTTCTATACAATTCTCCCGGGATCTTATGAAGAAGTAGTTCTCACAGGTTTGCCCATATCGGTTTCGATATATCGAAATATAAAGAAGATCTCATTGGGTGTGAAAGATGTCACTATTTGGCCATATTTACTTTTTTGTATCGTGCAGATGGAAAAAGGATGTGGTGAACAGGCGAAGCAAGCCGGGTTGGCAGCTTTAGGAACCAATATGTCATGGGTAAAGTACTGTATCGTAATCGACGAGGATGTCGACATTTACTACATGCAGGATGTGTTATGGGCCATAGCGACTCGTTGCTCTATGGAAAAGGATGTTATTCGTATCAAACACATCCCAGGTTTTCCAAGGGACCCATATGGGATTCATACCGGCAGGGTTATAATAGATGCTACTGCTCCTGGGGGGATAGAAGGGGAATTTGAGAAAAAACAAGTGCCCTTTGAGAAAAAAATTAGACTGGCAGACTATATCGGTAATTAATTAAGGGCTATTCGGGAACCTTTACCGGGAAACGGAGAGAAAAGGTCGTACCGCCGGAGTTGTAACAGTCATCCCTGGTCCTGCAGGATAGACACTTGCTGATCTTTCCGGGGCAGATGTCATACTCATTCGGTAGAAATATACACCTTGAAGAGACCATATCTATCTCAAAGAGATATCGTTCTGAGAATATCTTCATCCTCAACAGGTCTGCGCCCTTTCCCCCAGCATTAAAATCAAAAGGGCTCTTGGTGGCATACTCCATAGTATCCTGGGTTGTAAAAAAACCCTCAAATATCAGTCTTTGATTCTCTTCCGTAATCCCTACGCCGTAATCTTTTACTACTAACTCGACCTGCCCCTTCCCTTCTTTGATAAACACCCCCATCTGTCCCTCATCAGGGGTATTTTCGATGGCGTTTTTTATGAGGCCGTCGACCACTTTTTGAAGGACTTCCCCTGGTACATATATGGGCGGAACCGCATCAAGACCCGTCAATATCTCGACCCGTCGGTGGGAGAATGAAGAAGCGAGGTGCCCGAGCCTCTTCCTCACATATTCCTTTAGATTGATATTTTCAGGCACAAGTTGTTTCGGGCCAAAAAGCTCGTCAATACGTCTTCTCAAATATGCAATAATGGCATCCTCGCCAGCCCCTTCAGCAACAAGGGTCTCCAGTTCATCGCTGCACTGATCAACCATATTTGAAAGAAGATCATAGGTCTTGTACGGCTTATCCTGAATAATGTCTTCCACCTGATATTGGATCTCCATAATTCGATCAAGGCTTCTCTCAGCCCTTCTGATGGTGGGCTTCCAAGCATCTTCAGACAGGAAGGACATCTTCTTCCCTAATATCTTGAGGGAACCTGAAAGAACAGAGACAGGTGTCTTCAATTCATGGGACAGATGATGGAAGACCTTGTCTTTAGCACGATTCATCCTCGATACGTCTGTGTAGGCCTCTTTAAGTTCGCTTGAAAACCTGGCATTTTCAATGGAAAGGGCGACCGTGCCGGCTATCATGGTCAGCAGCTCCACATCTGTCTCGTCAAAGACACCTTCCTTTTTGTTCATGGCGCTCAGGACACCGATAATTCGATCGCTGCTCTTTGAGGCCACCTGAAGGAAATTCTTAGTCTTATATCCCAGTTTCCTGTCTCTCAATGGATACGATTTCGCTATCTTAGAGGTGTCATTTACTATAACGGGTTCCCCGGTCCGAATCACTTTCAGGGCTACGACCTGATCCGCATGGTCCACATGAAAACGGACCTCCTTTACCCTTTTCTGGGTGGCTGTATCGTCATAGGCAACCCCCGGGAAAAAGATTTCCTGCTTCTCTTCATCTAATAGTATAACAACGCCGCCTTCTACGCCCAAAAGGTCCCTGATTTCGCTGCTGATATAATTCAGGAGTTCATCAAGATCCGGGTATTTCGGCAAGGCCATGCTGATCCGGAGCATGGCCTGGTTGTTTCGGGCTATCCTCTTCTCTCGGGTAACATCCCTCAAGATAACCAGTTCACCATAATCCTTATTGCCGGGGTACAAAAAGAGAGCGGCCCGCATAATAACATCAATGATGCGACCATCTTTGGTCATCCTCCTGGTTTCGTGTCTCAATATGGTTTTTTCCTCAAAGAGTCTTTTTATGTCGTGAGGGATCTCCTTTTCCAGATCGGGCGGAACATAGGGGATCTTTTTCCCCTCCAGTTCATCGAGGGTCCATCCGAAAATTTCGGTGAAGGCGGGGTTCAGATACGATACGAGCCCATCCATGGTGAACACCACCATCGGATAAGGGGCAAAATCGAGCAATGTCCTCAATTGATGATCAACCCCTGTTCCCAACTGCCTCAAACTGGCGAGCTGGTTTTCTAAGGACTTGACCCTTTGCTCCAATTCTTGATATGCGGGTTTTCCTGTCATCGAAACGCCCCTCCATCTATAACCGTTCAGGACATCTGTCTCTGACCTGATTCAGGGTGAATAATTTCAGGGTAAATGTCAAGGAGATAGCGCTGTATTTAAAAACGTCTCCTTCGTTTGACAGAGTGGGGTACTTTTCATATAGTGAATCGTGATCCTGAAGCGGGGCAATCTCACAGAAAAAGGAGGGTAAAGTTGTCAGGCAAAAAAGATGAGACATTTCGGGCGGCGGCGGTTCAGCTTTCGCCTATACTTTTCGACCGTGACGGCAGCACGGAAAAAGTATTAAAGACCATTGAGAAATGCGGCCAGGAGGGGATCAGATTGGCTGTTTTCCCGGAGACATTTATCCCGAATTATCCCTATTTCGCCTGGGTAAAACCTCCGGCAATTATCGCCGAGCTTCACGGCAGACTCTATGAGCAGGCGGTGGAAGTCCCGGGACCGGTTACAGAAGCAGTAGGAAAGGCCGCGAAAGACTCCGGCACGGTAGTGGTTCTCGGTGTGAATGAAAGGGACGGAGGGACTCTTTACAACACTCAGCTCATATTTAATTCCGACGGCGCCCTTCTGGGAAAGAGGCGCAAGATAATGCCAACATTCCATGAACGGATGATCTGGGGATGGGGGGACGGGAGCGGGTTAAGGGTTTTTGAAACGGCAGTTGGCCGCGTAGGCGCCCTGATCTGTTGGGAACATTACATGCCCTTAGCACGGTACGCGCTGATGACACAGGGGGAAGAGATTCACTGCTCCCATTTCCCCGGTTCTTTTGCAGGTGACTCCATGTCACAACAGATCGACGCTGCCATACGACATCATGCCATGGAATCGGGGGCCTTTGTCATCAATTCCACCGCGTGGCTGACCGATAAACAGAGGGCTGAGATCACTTCTTCGGATGAGTCCCTTTCAAAATATGTAAGAGGAGGGATCTGCACAGCTATTG
>JAOZQV010000013.1:0-14624 GCA_029932035.1 Deltaproteobacteria bacterium
CGGCGGCGGACGAACATGTCGCCGAACTCGCCCGCAAACACGCAAAGAAAACCTAAGGTCTATTGGCAACCCGAAAAATGCCATCCTTTATCAGCGAAACCCCAAAATTGATGAGAAGCCCCAGCCTCTTGTCAGCCAATCTCAGATACGTCAGCTATGCCAAAATAATAACCTCCTATATCGATTCCAACAAACCAGGTCCAACCTTCTGTCAATGTGATACGCCGCATCAACAACGATCTTCGCAATTTAGTTTTCAGACATAGTTTTTTATCTTTGCGTCTTTGCGCCTTTGCGTGATCAAATCTTACCACTTATAAACCTCTCAGCCAATTCAACGTCCTCCTTGCTTCCGATATAGAGCGGTACCCTCTGATGGAGTTCCTTTGGTTCTATATCCAGTATCGGACCGTGGCCATCGCTGGCGTATCCTCCCGCTTCCTTGATAACCAGCGCCAGGGGATTGGCTTCTACCATCAGTCGCAACTTCCCTGACGGTTTTTTCGGGTCCTTGTTGTCTGCAGGATACATGAAGATCCCCCCTTTAAGGAGGTTGCGGTGAAAATCGGCTACCAGACTTCCAATATACCTCGAGGTGTAGGGGCGACCGCTCTCCTTGTCTGTGGTCTTGAAATAGTCCATTAAAGCGAGGGTCTTTTCATCCCAATAGTCGTGGTTTCCTTCATTGACGCTGTAGATCTTTCCTCTTTCAGGAATGCGGATGTTTTCGTGAGAGAGGAGGAATTCTCCAACGCTCGGGTAGAGGGTAAACCCATGCACACCTGTTCCTTCTCCGGTGGTGTAAACCATCATGGTGCTTGAGCCGTAAATGAAATATCCTGCTGCTACCTGGCTCAGGCCTGGCTGAAGGACGTCGTTCATGAGGAGATCAATATCGGTCTCGGAGCTCTTTTTCTTGTAAATCCCGAAGATGGTGCCGATGCTCACATTGACATCGATGTTTGAAGAGCCGTCAAGGGGATCAAAGACGATGATGTAGTTCCCTTTAGGATACTTAGAGGGGATATCAATCAGGTCTGCATCCTCTTCAGAGCCCATACAGCAAAGTTGACCGATGTGTTGCATACGCTCTATGATGATCTGGTCGGAGAATACGTCAAGTTTTTGAACCTGTTCATCCTGTATATTGATTTTGCCTGTGGAGCCTAAGATGTCCGCAAGGCCTGCCTTGTTTACTTCCCTGGAAATAACCTTTGCCGCAACGATCAATTCGTAGAGCAATGTGGTAAAACCACCTGTTGCTTCAGGTTTCTGCCGTTGCTGGTTCAGGATATGTTGTGTAATTGTGATACCGACGCCTTGTTTTGCCATCTTTGATCCTCCTTGTAACGCAATATCACGCAAAGCCGCAAAGCTCGCAAAGGAAAACATTTACCCGGTTAGGGAACCCTGACAGGGGTGACAGATTATTTGTTCAAAAACTTGGCGTCTTTGCGCCTTTGCGTGAGACAGTATTTTAATTCAATTCCCGCTAATATTTCATAAGGGAATCCCAGAACTCAGGGTCGTCGTCTTTCCAGTTCGGGCCAAACCTCCTGTCACAAAAACCGCTCAACCTTTCATACCATTTGACAAATATGTTCTTCTTTTCATCTATGGCTTCAAGGATGTCTGTTAAGAATACGTCCACCTTGCCGATTTCATCCTTGGGCACATAATAGGCCGCCCCTTTCCTGAATGACTTTTTCAGGTTGTCCTGTGATAGGGCGTGGGCGGTAAGCATAAGGGCGGGGATTCCCCTCGTATTTGCAATCTCCAACAGCTCATATCCTCGAACGCCCATAATGTCGAGGACTGCCGCGTTATAATAGTGGGATTCAAGGAGCTTTTTCCCCTCCTCAAAGGTTGATGCCCTGTCGATTTTGCATACATCCAGAAGTTCAGTCAGAAATTCGAGGATGTCCTCCTCATCGTCAACGATCAAGATCCTTTTCCCGCTAAGGATTTTTTCAGTCTCCATGTTGCATCCTCCTGCAATACTCGGGTGTTTCAGAAACACAAATTCGTTCAGACTGCGCTTTTTTTGTACTCGAGCCTGTATATCTCCGCCAATGTCAGAAATATAGTCATAATTAAAGGACCGTAAATGATTCCTAATATGCCGAATAGTTTTAGCCCCCCTAAAATGCCGATGAACACAAGGAGTGAATTCATCTGCATGCCCTTACCGATCAGCTTGGGCTTGACCAGATACTCAACAATGGAACTGTAACAGAGGTTGTAAATCAGATAGCCTAAGGCGAGCCCCGTATTCCCTGTTAGCATAATAATGACAGTGGCCGGGACAAAGACTGCAGTAGCGCCCACGATAGGCAAGAATGCCATAAAGGTAATAACCGTACCCCATAGAAAGGGAGAGCCCAATCCAAAAAAGAAAAATCCAAAGCCCCCAAATACCCCCTGAATGATCCCTGACATGCCATTGCCAACAATGATGGCGCTTCCCATCTCCTGGAACTTGCTGACCACCTTTTCGAGCTGTTCCTTCGGGACCGGCATCAACTGGACAAGATAGTCCTTGAGCCGGGGGCCATCCCGAAAAAGATAAAAAATGGTCATCATCATCAAGAAGAAATGGATCAGGAAGCTTAGGAGGTTAGAGGCCATTGATCTGATCTGGCTATAAAGAAACAGACCCACTTTCTTTCCTATTGAGCTGGCTAATTCCTCAACTGTCTCAGGGGTTATGGTAAGGCCTGTCATCTTGCCGAGTTTTTTGAAGCGTTCAGCCCAGACAGGGTCATTCTCTATAATATCCTGGATATGCTTCAGGGAGACTTCGTTGCTGCTCCGTTGGTAGAAGTCGAAGGCCTCATTAGAGAGGGTCCCGATAAACCATCCTACTGGAATGACCAATATTAAGAGTATAAACAAGGTTAAGCTGAGGGATGCTAATAAGTCCCGGCCCCGCAATACCCTTTTGCCCCAGGAATATAAGGGGTAAAAAACGCTCGCCAGGAGAAGCGCCAACACAATGGCTGACACATAGGTCCAGAAGAGTCGCAGGAGCAGGACCAGAGAGCAGATAAAGAAAACGAGGAAGAGTGTGGAGCCATGCTGTTTTTCCATGATAAGTTCCCTTAAAGTACTACTATAGCCAGAGATCAGTGGATAGTCAAAAAAAAAGTAAGGAGAAGGCCTCCCTGGCATGTGGTCTTATCTTGGGCGCTTTTCGATCCTGACCCCTTTCCTGACCTGTTCTTCATTGATGGTGAACAGTGCGTCTATCAGGGCTATCTGGAAGGTTCCGGGGCCCTTGGAATGAGCCGCCCCCTTTTCACCTGCCAGACCGAAGTATGCCAATGCGGTCGCGGTGGCGCTGACAGGATCGTTATCTACGGAGAGAAATGCTCCGATCAGGGCGGTGGCGGTGCAGCCGGTCCCTGTTACAAAACCCATAAGTTTGTGTCCGTTCAAGACCTTGAAGATACGTTCTCCATCAGTTATCAGATCTATTGGTCCGGTGATTGCGAGTGTGGTTTTAAGTTCTTTGGCAAGCATGAGCGCTGCATCCGCTGCTTCTTCCACACTATGTATGGAGTCCACCCCTTTAGTACGGGATCCCTCCTGAGCCAGAGAGAGGATTTCAGAGGCGTTTCCACGAATCACACTCACAGAAAGCTCATTAACGAGACGTTTGGCTGATTCGGTGCGGAGTTTGGTCGCTCCTGATCCCACCGGGTCAAGGACGATAGGGATATTCAGCTCATTGGCCTTTTCTCCTGCAATCAGCATAGAATCTACCCAAGCGTTGGTAAGGGTTCCTATGTTTAGCACCAAGGCCCCGGCGAATGATACCATCTCTTCTACTTCCTCTAATGCGTGGGCCATTACGGGTGAAGCCCCGCAGGCCAAGAGGGCATTTGCCGTGTAGTTCATGACCACGTAATTCGTGATGTTATGGATCAACGGCTTTTTTGTCCGCAGGGCCTTTAGATTTTTGGATGCTTTTTGCGCTAATTTCCGGTCAGACATACTTTTCTCCTCATTTCAGAGATCGTCAAAACCACTCAACCACTTAACGGGGTTAGTCTTTTGCAAAATGGTCCCATCCAGAGGGGGTTATATCACGGGGGATACCGTCAGACGATATCAGTTTAATTCCATCGGTTTTTTCGGTGATTGTCCCGATCTCTGTAACAGGGATATGGCTCAATGAACCAATCAGGGAGCAGATCCCATCCCTATGTTCAGGGGGACAGGTAATGATAAGTTCATAGTCATCACTATCCTGGAGAACGAAGTCCAGCGGTTTACGTTTCATCTGTTCAGCAGCCTCCCGTAATACACTGCTGATCGGCAGGTTTTCCTGAATTAGCCGGGCGCCTACCCCGCTCTCATCACAGATATGGCCCAGATCCCCTAAGAGCCCGTCGCTGGTATCGATCATAGCGGTTGCCAGACCGGCTCCCGCAACTGCCTCTCCCTCGCGTGCTCGGTGGGATGGCGTATTATAGGCCTGCACCAGGGGGTGGGCTCTTACATCATCATCAGGTATGGCCTTAAGCAATATTTGTAATCCGGCGGCTGCCTGGCCAGGATACCCGGTTACCAGGATTGTGTTCCCTAATTTTGCCGTGGAGCGGCGGACCGATTTGCCTGACTCAATTTCCCCAATCAAGGTGATGTCGATAAAATTGGCGCCCTCAGACTTGGTGAGGTTGCCGCCAATAATGACGGCATCAAAAGGGTTTAGCTCCGCAATAAAACCGCGGTACATGGCTTCCACGTCTTTTACGGGTGTATCCGCCCTCAATCCTAAGGACACGAATGCATAGAGGGTGTGTCCACCCATGGCGCCGATGTCGCTGATATTCAGGTCCATGGCGCGTCGCCCCAAATCGGTGGTAGAAATAAACCGGGGCAGGTAGTGCCGGCCCTCTACAATAGAGTCACATGTAACCAAAAGCTCGTACCCTGGCCGGGATTGAAAAGAGGCGCAATCGTCTCCTATGCCCAAGGTATCTTCAGGAAGTCGAGCGCCTTCTTCCCTGAGGAGTTTGTCAATCCTGTCTATCAGGCCGAATTCTCCGATATCAGCTAAGGTCTCAGGCATGGCTCCCCCCGGGTTTTCCTGAATGGATGGCCTCATAAAGTCCTTTAGTCGCCTCCTCAGGGTCCTCCTTACAGCAAACAGCCGAGATTACGGCTATCCCGTGCGCGCCTGCCTTCATAACCTGTGGTGTGTTTCCTTTATCTATCCCGCCGATGGCAATAATAGGGATGGGGATGGTCTCAACGATCTCTCTCAGGGTATCGATTCCACTCACAGGTCCTGCATCGTCTTTGGAGCCGGTAGGATAGACAGGACCGAATCCCACGTAATCGGCGCCATCAGAGAGGCATTTTCGGGCTTCCTCCATGGTGGCTGCCGAACCTCCGATAATCCGGTTACCCCCGAGTAGTTTCCTCGCCAGAGGGATGGGGAAATCATCCTGCCCCAGGTGCACACCATCTGCCTCAGAAGCGATTGCAACATCTATGCGATCATTTACGATAAATATAACGCCTTTTTCAGTACAGAGGCGTCTCATATCTGTGGCAACCTGAATCATCTCACGGGTAGGGCCCTGCTTGTGACGGAACTGGATGGTATCCGCGCCTCCGGCAATCGCCTGCTCGGTAAGTTCGATATGGGAGAAGCGGGACTGCAACAGGGTATCCGTCAAAATATGCAATTTTCCGATTTTCTTTTCCCTCATAGCCCCTCTTCACACGTTGAATTAGCCACAGACCCACACAGACAGACACAGACAGACACAGACATACCCTACTTTTGGGTTATTATAAACAATGCCAGATCATATATGGATGTCTACGTTACTTGAACGGCATCTTCGTTTCTACCAGTTTATATCCGGACGGTATCTTAAAGAGCTCTTTGCTTAAAGATTTTTTCTCAATCTTTTCCAAAACAGTTGTGGTTTTTATGCCCATCATATTGGTCACTGTTTCAACCGGGAAACCTTCTTTTCCAGTAAAACCACCCATTTGCATCTGTTTAACCTCTGGGTGTTTCTTCAACATTTTTTCATTAAGCGTCTCAAATTCTCTGTACCCCTCTACATCCTTAGACATCCAATATTCACTCTCGGAGCCCATGATCGTAATAATGTACTTTCTGCACTGGTATCCGTTGATCTTTTTAGTGTCGTTTGTACGTGTTGTTTTGCTATCCTCAGCCATCTTTTTGGCCATTTCTCCCATTTGGCCTTGCATCATAGAATTTATGTCAATTTTTGTATAAGTCTTATTTTTAGGATTAAGTTGATACATTGTCATGGACTCAAAATCTATGATCGTGATCCCTTGTTTTGTCTCAGTGCGGGAGGCATAAGAGGTGAGATAGTGCTTTTGGCTATCTGTCTCGCTTTTGAACTGAGCAAGCATCTGATCCCGTACTTCCTTGGGCAGGTTCTCGGGTAAGCCCTTAGGCACACCACCCGTTTTCACCACCGATACCCAGTAAAGGTCGGCGTAGGCCATAGGCGAAAGCGTTAATAAAAAAATCAACGCCAGCGCCAGATACAGCGTGAATTTCCTGTTTTTCATTTTATTTCTCCTTTTGATGCTTATAATTTTTCAATTCTTATTATCACGATCAAAGGCAAATATCAATCACTGGCAACCACCTTTTCTCCTCGTATAGCCTTCCAGATAAAGATTTTGGACTGCGTTATCGGTTACCCGATAATATAAACTGGGCTCGACGAGGTACTAAAGAGGTACTAAATATGTACGACTTACTCGGATTTCTCCCTCTGGACTTGCCAAAATTGTTATCTGAAACTCTATAAAGGACCCTGCCGGTGCCATCTATGGTTATCTTTCAGGTGCTTTTTGTTTATTTGTCACTATTATTTTGTTGACCTCAATATGTTAATACATTCAAAATAACAACATGAATACACCGACCCCCGAAAACCCCTCATTTTTTTCACAATTAGGGCCGATTCTTTTCTTGACAACGATTTTTTTCCTCAACTTCATCGGAAGAATCGTTTTTGCTCCTTTGATACCGAGTATTGAGAATGACTTAGGTCTGGATCACACCGAGGCCGGATCAATGTTTTTGCTGATCTCTTTGGGCTACTTCATCTCGCTTTTAGGCTCAGGGTTTCTCTCCAGCCGCCTCACCCACAGGAGAACTATTATTGTTTCTGCCTTGTCCGTTGGGATAGTCCTTATCTGTACCTCCTTCAGCAACAGCCTCTGGTCAGTCCGTCTAAGTTTGCTCTTCCTCGGATTGGCGGCAGGCCTCTATCTCCCATCAGGCATTACCACCCTTACTTCCTTGATCAGTGTTAAGCACTGGGGTAAAGCGGTTGCGATCCATGAACTGGCTCCGAATTTGGGTTTTGTTGTGGCCCCATTGCTATCGGAGCTATTTATGATCTGGTTTTCATGGCGAGGGGTTATCCTTTTCTTGGGCACGGGCTCTATACTTATGGGGATAGCCTTTGCCTTTTTCGGAAGGGGAGGGGAGTTTCTTGGAGAGGCCCCCAATTTTGGATCTCTTAAGACCCTTTTCTTAGAACCGGCCTTTTGGATAATGACAGTCCTTTTCTCTTTTGGCATCTGTGGGACCTTGGGCATATACACCATGCTCCCCCTCTATCTCGTGACTGAACAGGGGTTTGATCGAAGCTGGGCCAATACTTTAGTGGCGCTCTCCCGGATTTCCGGCGTGTTTATGGCATTCATAGCCGGATGGGTGAGCGATCGCCTTGGGCCAAAGCTTACCATGAGTGGGGTGTTTCTAATCACAGGTCTGATGACAATTTTGCTCAGCAGTGTGCCGGATGCCTGGATCGTAATTCTCGTTTTTCTCCAGCCGGTAATGGCCGTCTGTTTTTTCCCGCCCGGATTTGCGGCGCTCGCTTCAATAGGTCCACCTAATGCCAGGAATGTAGCTGTCTCGCTCACAATTCCTGCCGCCTTTATTTTTGGAGGAGGGGCGATTCCCATGGGAATCGGCATGATGGCTGATGCCGGATTCTTTGACCTGGGGATTGCTTTAGCCGGAGGACTGATCCTGACCGGTTCACTATTAGCACTCCTTCTGAGATCTCCCCGCCAATGAACCCTGGTTTTTGTTCTTGACCCCATCCTCTTTTTTTTCTATATTTCAGGTCCTTAACTTTAGGCACTTAAAACTTTAGGCGCTTTCACTTTAGCTCACTCATAACACAAAAACTTGGAGGTTATTATGGGGAAAGTAGGAATTATTGGAGTCGGACAGAGCGCCTTTGTGCGTGGGTATCCCGGCTCAATCAGGGAATTGGCCTTTGAAGGGTTCAAAGATGCTATGCAGGATGTCGGGATTCCAACTAAGGATATCGATGCATCTATCATCTGCTCGGCCCCGGAATATGATAAGCAGCGCTCACCGGCTGGTGTCTTTGCCGAGTACTTAGGGCTTGTCCCGCAGCCCACGTGCTATTTAGAAAGTCTCTGCTCCTCAAGTAGCATGGGGCTGAGATTCGCCTATTCATTAGTAAAGTCCGGGCTTCATGATGTGGTGGCTGTTATCGGCTTTCAAAAGATGTCAGAGATATCTTCTGCAGAATCACAGGAGAGAATGGGACGTGGCGCGGACATCCAGTGGGAGAGCCCATTTGGCACTATGATGCCTGCCTATTACGCCATGTATGCCAGGGGTCATATGGAACAATACGGCACAACTCTTGAGGATCTGGCGCTAATCAGGGTAAAGGCGGCCACTTATGGCCAGATCAATGAGAAGGCCGTTTACCGCAGGCCTGTTACCTTTGAGATGTTTTCTGATCCTGAGAGCCCTATGTCGAATCCGGTTGCAAACCCGCTCAGGGTTGGAGACTGTTGCGCAAACGCGGATGGAAGCTCCTGCATTATTGTTGCCAACGAAGAGAAGGCTAAGGCCTTTTCCAAGAAGCCGGTCTGGATCCTCGGTCTGGGCGCCGCATCTACCACCGTGAACTTGGCAGGAAGAGATCTTTTTTCAGGCTTGACTGTGGCCCAGCAGGCAGGGGAAGAGGCCTATAAAATGGCCGGTATTACTGCTAAGGATATCGATGTGGCCGAGGTACACGACTGTTTTACCATTGCCGAGATGATGGCCTATGAAAACCTCGGGTTTGCAAAGCCTGGAGAGGGAAAAGAACTGATCAAGGCCAAGGAGACCTACAAGGAGGGGAGTATTCCGGTCAATGTGGACGGGGGCCTTCTTTCAAAAGGGCATCCGATCGGGGCCACCGGAGGGTCCCAGATCAGGACCGTTGTCCTTCAGTTGAGGGGCGAGGCAGGTGAAATGCAGGTAAAAGACCCTGAGATAGGGCTGGTCCATAATATCGGCGGTGTTGGTCTATACGGAAACGTCAGCATTCTTGGGAGGTAAGACAATGGGTAAGAAAAAGAAAGAGGTGGATGACCGGTTTAAGAGATTTGGAACTGTGAGTTTTACCTCCATTACAAAGATTAATGACTTTATCGATTACTTGGATCAGGGGAAAATAATGGGTACACGCTGCAAGGAGTGCGGCCTGTTTTTCTTTCCTCCAAGGGCGGATTGTTACAACTGTCTTTCCAGTGATATGGAATGGGTTGAAGTATCGGGAACAGGAAAGTTGGTCACCTACAGCAAACTGGAATTTGCGCCTATAGGTTTTGGAGATGATCTCCCTTATGCCATTGCCCTCTTGGACTACGGGGACTATAAGATGTTCGGCAGGATAGCAGGGGATGTGCCTGAAGATGAAATCCATGCGGGTATGGAGATGACTGCAAGGGTTAACACCTTGCCTAATGGCCAGTTAAACTACGTGTTTCATAAGGCCTAATCCGGATAAACCGGAACCAAATTGAATATTGAATATTGACTATTTGTGGTATCGCTCCGCTCTGTCTTTGCTAATAAAAACGATAGAATTCCTTAAATATTCAATCTAACTATGGCGTAAATAATGCGCAACATGATGGGATTTTAAAATTTAGGCACTAAACAGAACCCTAAAACCCCCGTCATAATGACGGGGGTTTTTTGTCTCTGCAATGAGAAATGTGCGGATGGGCGTGAGGCAATGAGGCGCTTTTTGGTTGAAAACCTGAACGCCCAAGATGGCGTGTGTACTATTACGGGCCCTGAAGCAAGGCATATGACAAGGGTCCTGAGGATGGAGGCGGGAGACCGGTTTGTCCTCATGGACGGTAAGGGGCGCCGCTTCTTGGCCTCTATAGAATCTGTCATGCGCCAGGGAGTCCGAGTCGCTATTCTAAATCCCCTTCCCGAGCCGTCCCCCTCGCCTGTAACAATAACCCTCTGCCAGGCCCTCCTGAAATCCGGTCCAATGGAGTACCTGATTCAGAAGACATCTGAATTAGGTGTTGATCATATCCTCCCCTTTTCATCTCTACGAACCATCACCATACTTAAAAGGGAAAGACTTTCAAACCGGATGAGGCGCTGGCGCGAGATAGCCAAAAGTTCTGCAAAGCAGTCCGGCAGGGTCGTTCCGGCTCAAATAGACGCCCCAACCTCTTTTCGGGAATTGACCGCAAAATGGAAAGAGGAGAAAGAGATGAAGGCGATTTTGTGGGAGGGAGGAGGGGCAACCGATCTTAAGGGGCTTCTCAGGGGCTCATCCCAGGCGGGGAAGTTCATCGGCATGGTAGGTCCTGAAGGAGGTTTTACAGGAGAAGAGATTGAATTGGCTGCGGACGCCGGTTTTATCCCGGTTACCCTCGGGAATAGGATCCTGAGGTCCGAGACAGCGGCCACGACTATGGTGGCCATTGTCCAGTATGAGTGGGGAGATCTTGGGGTGAAGGAGGGGTCATGAGTTTAATCCAATTTAAAATCCAAGACCGTATCGGAACCATTGCTTTTGATGATTACCAAAAACGGAATGCTTTGAGCGCCGACTTAATCGCTGAAATGATTAAGGCCTTGAAACGCATTGAGGCAGAAAAGGCCAAGGTCGTTATTTTGCGATCCTCATCCAATAACCCCGTTTGGTCCTCGGGCCATGATATCAGCGAATTACCCAGAGCCAATGAGGATCCCCTGCCTTATAATGATCCTTTAGAGCAGGTGCTTCGAACTATCCGGCACCATTCGGCCCCAGTCATAGCCATGGTGCATGGATCCGTTTGGGGTGGAGCCTGTGATTTAGCCATGAACTGCGATATGATCATTGCCGATGAAACCTGTGCCTTTGCCGTTACGCCGGCTATGCTTGGTCTACCGTATAATGTCAGCGGCATTCAAAGTTTCCTGAAACGGGTACCCATTAATATTGTGCGGGAGATGTTTTTTACGGCTGACCCCATCGATTCGAAGCGAGCCCTTAATTTTGGATTGGTCAATCGTCTGGTGGCCCAAGAAGAATTAGAATCGACCACCTATGAAATTGCAAGAACGATATGCTTACGGTCTGCTCAGTCCATTATGGCCTTTAAAGAGCAAGCCAGGGTTTTATTGGCCTCATCTGCGCTAAGTCCTGAGACTTTTGAGCATATTCAGCAGCTTCGAAAGGATGTCTACCATGGGCGGGATTATAACGAAGGGGTAGAGGCCTTTCTGGAAAAGCGAAAACCCGTTTTTGGGTAGTTAAATATCCTCAAAGTCAACTACCACCACCTCAGGTGGTGGTAGTTGGCTGGGATAATCGATAGTTTCCTATAGGGGCGCGTTTAAGGGGCGTGAGTTAGCATGGATATGGGTTTTGAAGAAATAGATTACATGCATGAGCTTGCAGAGAATTTCTATTTCGTTCAGGGAGACGGCCGGGGACTTTTTCCTCATTGCAACGGATACCTCCTTACGGGTGAAGAAACCGTTCTAATCGACACTGGAATCGGTGAGGGGAAGATCAGGGAGATCGATGAAAGGAGCCGGATCGATGTTGTTATCATCACTCACTCGCATCCGGATCACATTCTCAATTGGGATCTGTTGGAAGACCGGCATTTGCTATTGCCCCAACAAACTCCTGACGCGGTCTATGATCTTGAACTTCTCGGCCAAAGGTTTGCCGGTACATTGGAGGGCGGTGCAAGATGGGTCGAAGTCTTTGGCCGCGGTCTGGGGCTTGTCCCATTGAGAGAACCTGACGGAAGATTCGCTGACGGCGACTTGCTGAAGGTAGGCGGCGCTGAACTTGAGGCAATCCATGCGCCCGGCCACTTAGACGATCATTACTGTTTCCTTGATAGAAAGAGTGGAACCCTCATAACAGCAGATATTGACTTTTCGTCTTTCGGGCCGTGGTACTGCAACCCCGAGGCAGATATCGAACTTTTTCAGGCAAATATCAGGAAACTTATGGGGTTACCCTATTCTCGGGCCTGCTCATCACACAATACACCAGTGAAAGGCCGTGCTATTAACGAGTTCGATGCCTTTATGTCAGGTTTCGACCGCCACAGACGCACTGTGCTGGAACTCTGCCATCCTTCCACGACCGTTGAGGAAATGACGGCGATGTCTCCGTTTTTCAAGGGCCGGATTCCGGATAAGGTGATCCAGAGAACATTCGAGGGGAACATGATCAAAAAGATCCTCGCCCTTCTCGTGAGGGACGGAGCTGTTGAGGAATCGGAGGGGCGTTTCCTGCGTACAGATCAACCCGACTGCTGAATGCCACGAATGTAGATGCTGCCACTCTTCTTTCATTTAAAAAGCAAAAGGTAACCCGTCCAATAGTCAACGGCAGATTTGGCCCCCGTCTTATATTTGTCAACTATGTACGGGCTGTTGCCCAAATGATTATATCAACATAATTTAACCGCACAAAACTTCTTAAAAAACATAACTGTTAATAATTTCTATGTTTATAGTTATACACTATTTTAAATATAACATTGACATATTAGTTTTAATATGATAATATCATGGTCAAAACTACAATAGAGGATTTCTGCCATGATGGGTCACCAACCAAATTATCAAAACAAGCTTTTTATCACCGGGTTCAACCTTGATAAACGGATCCGGGACGATCATCCTTTAAGAAAAATCCAGGAAGCATAATTCGCCTGTCCCCTTTTTTCAATCCCGCCATCTCAAGCGGGACTCAATCACTTAACGAGGCCTGCCATAATGCTATACTTCTTTAACCTTTTCAAAAAAACGGTCAATATCTGACAGATCGTGGCTTAGGGGGATATTGGGAAGGCTCTCCAAAAAAAACCTGCCATATCGACTCGTCATAATCCGGACATCCAGAATGGATAGTATCCCCCTGTCAGATCGCTTTCTTATCAGCCTGCCGAGGCCCTGTTTCAGGGAGATAATGGCTGAAGGGACCTGATACTCCATGAACGGATTGCCGCCCTGGCTCCGGGTGGCATCGATTCTGGCTGCGATAATAGGCTCTCCTGGCGAGGAAAAGGGAAGCTTATCTATGATCAAACAGCTTAAGGCCTCACCCGGCACATCTACTCCCTGCCAGAAAGAGCCTGTGGCAAAGAGGACCGAGTGGACGTCCTGCCTGAACGCATTTAGAAGGACCGATCGGGGCGCATGACCCTGTCTGTAAATGGTGAAGGGGACCCTATCTTTCACGATCTGATAAGCTACGTTCAGATTGTGGTAACTGGTGAAGAGGACTAAGGCCCTTCCCTCTGTCCGTTTAAGGATCTTTAAGATCTCCTTGGCTACTTGAGTGCCAAAATCGGGCGAATTTGGGGGTGGAAGGTTTTTAGGGATGTATAGGATGGTCTGGGTTTCAAAGTCGAAGTGTGAATCGCAGATTTCCTGAAAGGTTTTATCAGGAAGACCAAGGCGTGAACGGATGTAGTCAAAAGTCCCGTTTGTGGAAAGGGTTGCGGAAGTAAATATGGCGGTCTGCACCTTGTCATAGAGAAGTTCATTCATCGACTCGGATATGTCCAATGGGGATGAGTGGAGAATAAGGCTCTTTTTTCGCCTTTCATACCAGTTCAGCCAGTTACTGCCTCTCTGTTTGATGATTTCTTCTAACAGGGCGTCTATTTCCCTGGCCCTGTCGAGAAGCGGCTGTATACGGGTATTTTTCAGACGCGTGAGGTTTGAATCCTTGTAGACAAGCTTCAGACCGCGGCCTATTTCACGGGCCGGGCCCTGACTTAGATTAGAAAGGGTTTCTTGATCAAGTCTCCCCTTCTCTTCGTAACCTTCAAGCGCCCCTTTCAGGGTTTCTATGCCAGCCTGTATGGTGTTAACTCCTCTTTCCATTCTACCCCTGTCCACCCCCTGCATCTTCCTGATTTCCTTTTTTAGTTCACCTATCAGGTCTGTAAGTTGCCTGGTGCTGAGGCTTTCTCCAAAGTAGGAGGTGGCTATTTCCTCTATGGTGTGGGCTTCATCAAAAACTGCCACTTGAAACCGGGGTATTATTTCACCGAAACCTCCCGTTTTCACCTTCATATCAGCAAAAAAGAGATGGTGGTTTACGATGATAATCTTAGCCCTGGCAGCCCTGCTGCGTAGCTTTCCCAAGAAACACTCCTCTAAAAAGAGGCATTCCGATCCGAGGCATTGGTCAGAGGAGGATGAGAGGGAGTTCCAGAGGATGTCATCGTCACTGAGCCAGGAGATCTCTCCACGATCGGCAAAATCTGTTTTTTTGAGCCATTCCTTGAGC
>JAOZQV010000013.1:14724-19804 GCA_029932035.1 Deltaproteobacteria bacterium
AGAGATGATTGCGATATATACTGGTGGTATTTGTGGAGGCAAAGATAGTTCTCTCTCCCCTTCATCATAACGGCGTCAATATTGAGGTGTGTCGCCTTGTTCAGAAGGGGGATGTCTTTGAAATAGATCTGTTCCTGGAGGTTTTTTGTGCCGGTTGATATGACACTCTTCTTTCCGCTCAGTATGACAGGTACAAGATAACCGAACGTCTTTCCGGTGCCAGTCCCTGCTTCTATCAGGGCGGGCGTTTTCTGCCGAATGGAGTCTTGTATAAGGAGGGCCATCTGGAGTTGGGAAGGCCGGAACTCAAAACCCTGGAGGGATCGGGCCAACATACCGTCTGTTTCTAAGATACTCTCAATTGTGGCGTGTGGATCGGGCATAACCGTAGAAATTGAATATTTAAGAAAGTTTTTCCAGCGAAATTACCTGAAATGAAGGTCCAGATTCATTTCCGCGGCCAATCCTGAAATTTCCTCTTTCACCTTCGCGATAGGTTTTTCCGCTGGTACGGCTGCCTCCAAATTCAGGGCGAACATCGGGGCGCCGGAAAGGGGGGCTCTGGTGACTTCAGTGTTCATGGATTGGATGTTTACGTTATGCTGACGCAGGGTCTTGACGACCTTTTGCACTATCCCAGGGTGGTCCATGGCGGTTAATTCGATCTTCAAAGGTAGTTCGGCACCTTTCGGAGCGGTTGAGGGGTCTTCCGCTCTGTGGAGAGAGGTTTCAAACCCCAGATCTTCCAGGTTTTTCAGGTCTGTTCTGATATCTTTTAATTGCTCTTTGGTGCATGAAAAGAGGGTCATTATGGAAAAGCAGCCCCCCATGACCGCCATCCGGCTATCCTCAATGTTTGCGCCCACTCTGAAGAGAAGTGTTGAAACATCATCAACAATACCTGGTCTGTCTTTTCCCACTAAGAACAGGATCATATACTTTTTCATTTGGACACCCCTTGTAATTCAAAATCTTGTAGATATCGTTCACGTCGGTCTGCTCCAATTTCACGCCAAAGATTTTCCGGATATGGCCCTTGGTTGCGCTTCTGACCTCTTCCATCACGATTTCCCTGCCGAGGGCCTGCTGCATGGAGGTCATTTCCACACCTGTCAGGCCGCAGGGGTTTATCCACGAGAAAGGATCCATAGAAGTATTCACATTAAGCGCAACCCCATGAAAACTTATCCCGTGGCGGATGGCTATGCCAATGCTCCCCATTTTCTTATTGCCGATCCATACCCCCCTGTTTTTAGGATTTCGTCCGGCCACTATTCCCCAATCTGCTGCGACCCGGATCATTACTTCCTCTAAGGTTTCGACGAACTCAAGAACTTTGAACCCCCTTTTTTTTATATCCACCACAGGATAGACCACAAGCTGCCCTGGACCGTGATAGGTGATATCTCCCCCACGCTCAGCATGGAACACTTCAATCCCCCGCACTCCAAGGGTAGCATCTTGCACAAGTAGGTGCTCGCGTCCTCCCCGGCGCCCCAATGTGAAGACCGGCGGGTGCTCCAAAAACAGGACCAGGTCCCGGCCCATGATTTTAGATGTCTTGGCATCCACCAGTGATCGCTGTAGATCCAAGGCTTCTTTGTAGTCCATTAATGGAATGTCAACGCAAAGCCATTGTTTTGAAATTTCCAATTTCAGCCCACAAGGCATGGCCTTCTCGCAGCCGCTGTTTCATCCATCCTTTTTACCTTGCACTTTTGAGGGGCTTTGCGGAGGAGATCGGGATCTTTTTCCGCCTCATCTGCCGCTGCCTTGCATGCCTCAATAAAGAGATCTATCTCTTCTCTTGATTCTGTCTCGGTGGGCTCTATCATGATGGCCCCATCGACTATCAGGGGGAAATAGATGGTTGGGGGATGGAATCCGAAATCCATAAGCCGTTTTGCAATGTCTAAGGTTGTGACTTTTCCAGCCCTTTGAAATTTATCAGAAAAGACGCATTCGTGCATGCAGGCACTATCATAGGGAAGGTGAAAAACCCCTTTTAGCTGTTCCTTTATATAGTTTGCGTTCAGGACGGCGAGTTGGGTGGCCTTTTTTAGTGCCTGTGGTCCCATTGCCCGGATATAGCTGTATGCCTTTATAATGACACCAAAATTTCCGTAAAAAGCCTGGAGCTTGCCTATGGAATCAGGGAAATCCTCAGAAAACGCGAATTTTCCCTTATCCTTGATTATGCGCGGGACCGGCAGAAAGGGTTCAAGATGTCTTCTGACACATACCGGACCGGAGCCGGGTCCGCCTCCCCCATGGGGGGCCGAAAAGGTCTTGTGGAGATTTAGATGCAGCACGTCAACACCGCTTTTGCTCATGTGAACCATACCCATGATGGCGTTCATATTTGCGCCGTCGCAGTAGACCTGCCCACCTTTGGAGTGAACTATTTCGGCGATTGCCTGGATATTCTCCTCAAACAGGCCCAAGGTATTGGGGTTGGTTATCATAATCCCAGCTGTCTCTTCGTCCATGATCTCTATGACGGCCTCGGGTGAAAGGATACCCTTCTCATTTGATTTCACCGGCACAGGGCGATAGCCGCAGAGGGCGGCGCTTGCCGGATTCGTGCCATGTGCCGTGTCAGGGACAATGATTTTTGAGCGGACCATTTCCTTGCTTTTGTGATAGGCATGTATGAGGAGCATTCCGGCCAACTCTCCCTGGGCTCCTGCCGCGGGTTGAAGGGTTACAGCATCCATGCCGGTGATCTCAGCCAGGAAGCGCTCCATTTCAAACATCAGCCTGAGCGCCCCCTGTGACAAACCGGTGGGTAACATGGGATGTGCCCCGGCAAATCCTTCAAGGGCCGCATATTTTTCGTTGATCTTGGGATTATACTTCATGGTGCAGGAGCCCAAGGGGTACATCCCGGTATCAACGCAGAAATTCCACTGGGATAGTCTTGTGTAGTGGCGCACCACATCTATCTCGCTCAAGTCCGGAAAATCCGGGCCGTCACCCGCAAGCTCTTCGTCTATAGAAACAGATTCAACGTCGCGCCGGGGAAGAGAAAAGGCGCTCCTGCCTTTCTTACTCTTTTCCCAGAGTAGCGGCTCATTAAGAATAAGACCGGTTGTCCCTATTAGCTCTGACATCATTTAACCTCTCATTCGATTTCGGATTTCGGATTGCAGATTTCGGAACAACCCAATGCGGAATGCCGATTGCGGATTTCAAACGAACCACGAACATTCCCGCTTAAAAACGGGATTTCCGCTTCGCTACAACCAGCATCTTGCATCTTGCATCTTGAATTCGTCCGTGTGTGTCCGTGTGTGTCCGTGGCTCAATTACTCAATTCTTCAACCAACTTATCCATCTCCTCTTTAGTCTTGGTTTCCGTTACACAGATCAGGTATCTGCCGGCCAATTCAGGATAGTAAGGAGTTAAGGGGAGGCCTGCAACAACCTTTTTCTCTAACAGGCGCTCATAGGTGGTCTCAAAGTTAGCCGGGAATTCTACGACGAATTCATTGAATGTGGGGCTTTTAAAGCTGATTTTGAATCCCGCCTTTTCAAGGGCCTGTTTGAGATACTCTGATTTGTCATGGTTGAGTTTCGCTAATTCACGGATCCCAGTGCCTCCCAAAGAGGCCATATACATGGCGGCAGCAAGGGCACAGAGGCCGTTGTTTGTGCAGATATTGGAGGTTGCCTTTTCACGTCTTATGTGTTGCTCTCTTGTTGCAAGTGTCAGAACAAAGCCATTTTTGCCATCCTTGTCCGTTGATTTGCCAACCAGGCGGCCAGGCATGCTGCGCACGTATTTCATTTTGCTGGCAAACATCCCGAGTCCCGGTCCCCCGAACCATTTTGGTATACCGAGGCTCTGGCCTTCTCCACAGGCAATGTGTGCGCCCTGACTGCCAGGATTTTTTAGCAGCCCATAGGCGATAGGCTCGGTAAAGGAGGTAATGAAAATCAGATCTTTTTCTTTGCTCTTTTCGCCGACCGCTGCCATGTCCTCAATGCATCCTAAAAAATTGGGCGATTGAACTGCAACTGCCGCAAGGTCATCGAGTCTATCCAACTGGGAAAGGTCTGTCCGCCCATTTTCAAGATAGGGGAGTTCTACCATTTTTAGACCTGTAGGCTCAAAATAAGTCTGGACCACTCGCCGATAGTAGGGATGAATCAGACTCGAAACCGCAACCTTCTTTCGGCGGGTAATCCGGATGGCCATGAGGAGCGCCTCGGCCAGGGCTGAAGCGCCGTCATAAAGCGACGCGTTGGATACTTCCATGCCGAGCAGCCGGGCAGCAAGGGTCTGGTATTCGTAAATTGCCTGGAGAGTCCCCTGGCTCATTTCCGGCTGATAGGGGGTATAAGGCGTGACAAATTCTGAACGGCCCAGGAGGTGGGTTAATGACGCCGGTATAAAATGATCATACCTGCCTGCCCCAAGGAACAGCTTGTATTCAGGGGGGATGGCCACTGAGTTGGAAAGGGCATCCATCAGACCATTCAGCTCCCACTCGGTTAAGGCATCCGGGATATTAAGATCGCTTGGCCGGCGGCAGTCATCAGGTATTGTGGAGAAGAGGTCGTCAAGGGTATCCGCTCCCACCACTTTAAGCATTGAAGCTATGTCTTCTTCGGTATGAGGGAGATAACGCATTTATGCCACTCCTTCTAAGGTTTCAAGATAGGTCTCCTTGTTCATGAGAATATCCAGTTCATCAGGATTACTCTGTTTGATCCGGATAATCCATCCATCCGAGTGCGGGCTTGTATTCACCAACCCGGGCGAATCCTCAAGGGCTGTATTTACTGCGAGGATTTCTCCCCCGACAGGCATGTACAACTCAGCTACTGCCTTGACCGATTCCACTGTTCCAAATTCCTCTCCCTTTGCTAAGACATCTCCTGGCTGGGGGAGTTCCACAAAGACAATGTCTCCGAGCTGATCCTGGGCATAGTCAGTTATTCCGATTACTGCTTCATCGTCCTCAATCCTTATCCACTCATGGTTCTCAGAATAGCCCACACCTTCAGGCAAATTCAGTTCGCTGATCTCTTTCATGGTACGGCCTCCCTTGCAATTGACTATTTATTATTGACT
>JAOZQV010000259.1 GCA_029932035.1 Deltaproteobacteria bacterium
GTCATCCCAAGGTATTCCCAGTTGGCCGCCTTGTAACAACTCCCATGGTAATACCTGGGGTCAACAAATGTCTCCACCAACAAAGGGCTGTAATTCCACCGCTCCTGCCAGTCATACTTTACACGCCGTACAGCCTGTCCCAGAACGTGACTGGCAAGATTCTTGGCCCGAACCCACGGAAAAATTAAAAACCTGCTGTTATTGATAATCCAGGCCAGGTTGCTCAGTCGTTGCCTTTCCGTCCAACCTATCCACCTGTCTCGTACCGTCAGGGCCTTCGATGCTCCTGAAAACAGTATGCATCCCAATAAACCCTGATCAGATACCACAAAATACCTCATAAAATAGCCGAACGGCCTCTTATAACCCAGATAGTGGTAGCGCAAGACGTATTCATTCCACAATCCACTGCCTTTCTTATCATTAACAATCTTAACCCTTACAGAACCTAACTCTTTTAATTTGCAATCAATATCAGGACCGGGGTCTGTCCTGCCAGTTAGGGGAATATCTTTTCCAGGTCCATTCCTTTGATATTCCTCTCGCTTTGCCGGAAGTCGGAAAAAATCCTCCGCTTCCAATTTCTCCAATAATTTCATGCAGGCATCCAGCTTATAGCCACCAGAGGCTGTAAACCACTCCAAATGCTCGCATATGGTTGCAGTCAGTTCCGTACGACTCAAGTTTGTAAATAACCCAACCGTTTCTTTAATCTCAGAAATCTCTTTACCGGTGACCTCTCGGCCACATTGAAAAATTGGCCCGCCCTCTCTTTGAAGCACGGCGTGTCACCTCCTTGAAAATTAATCCAACACTATTGATATTAAAAGTATGTGAATTGGGGAAGATTATGTCAGTTTAACCATCTGTGAAAATCGGTGTTAAATGACATAACCAGTTACAAATACGACGATGAATCCGAATATAACGACAAGCGTTTTGGGAACGTGCCTTATTGGCCTGTATGCAGGGGCCTTTAAAGTCCTCGAAGTTATTGAAAACTCATGAGGTTTTTCACGTAAGCTAAGCATCAACAATAATAACTTGATTACGTTTTACATATAAATTTACAGCGGTTCCGTTTTTAAGGGGAACTTGTCCGTGATGATGGGTATCATCTGCCAAGAGTACATCGTTTTGGACGTTTACACGATAGCGAATCGTACTCCCTAAAAACTCCTTTCCGATTATTGTTCCCTTCAATCTAATCTTGTCCGCTGCTTCGATTTCCGTGTCCGTATTGATAGTAACGTTTTGAGGTCGGACTACCAAGCTGCAATGGTCACGATAACTGCTATCAAGAAGGATGTCATGCATGGGAATCACTTCGCCATTATCGGCATGGAATTGTATAGTATTCCCTGATTCTTTCAACCTTCCGTCTATAAAGTTTGTCGTGCCTAAGAAGTCCGCGACAAAACGATTTGCAGGCTGGTCATAAAGATCCATGGGCGATCCTATCTGTTGGATTATGCCGTCATTGATAACGGCGATACGATCGGAGGTGGTGTTAGCCTCCTCTTGGTCATGAGTTACGAAGATGGTAGTCAAAGATAGTTTTTGCTGCAACTGGCGTAATTCCCGGCGCATCTGGACACGAAGCTTGGCGTCCAAGTTGGAGAGTGGCTCGTCGAGCAGTAGTACTTGGGGTTCAATGACTACGGTCCGGGCAAGAGCAACCCGTTGCTGCTGGCCACCCGAGATTTGAGATGGACGCCGATCTGCAAGATCGAGCAAGTCGACGAGATCTAGAGCTGCATCGACACGTTTGTTGATTTCATTGCGAGGCATGTGCTTCTCCTCTAATCCGAATGCCACGTTCTTTCTAACCGTCATGTGGGGCCACAGCGCGTAACTCTGAAATACCATGCCGACGTTACGCCGCCATGGCGGTAGGTGGGATACTTCCTGCTCCCCGATGAACACCTGACCGGCCTGTGCCGATTCGAACCCGGCAATCAGGCGAATAAGGGTTGTCTTGCCACAACCGGACGGCCCTAAAAAAGCGAAGAATTCACCGGACTCAATTTTAAGGTCGATCCCTTTCAGAACATGAGTTTTGCCGAATGAAAGGCTGATCCCTTGCAAAGTGACACCCGAGTCCGAATCGTTTCCGTTTTTGTACGCAGTGTTGGTCACGTCTTGCTCCTGTGTGGATACTTCAATCTCAGTTTGTTTCTCTCATACCGTATTTTTTCTGACGCCGATCAACAACAATGTAGGAAATCATGGTGCACAGCCCGACCACAATTACGGCCGCTATACCTAAAGCAGCACCAGGTCCACGCCCTGCGGCACTTTGCATATACACATAGATGCCGTATGAAAGCGGTCCGTCTGCGCTTTTGGACACAAGCATCAGGGTCATACCCAGTTCCACTGCTGCAGTGGCGAAACTTGTCACAAAGCCCGCGAGAATCCCCCCGACCATCAACGGGACTACGATCTTGCGTATGGTCGAGAATTTTCCGGCCCCGAGGTTTTCAGCGGATTCTTCAAGAGAAACACTCACCTGCTGCAGGGCAGCGGTGCAGGCACGCAGCGCATAAGGCAGCCGGCGGATAGACAGGGCAATGACGATTACGATCCACCAGGTGGCCAGCGGCTGATTTTCCAGCCATGGCACGCGGAAAGCAAAGAAGGTACGCAGGTATCCGATACCGATAACCAGCCCTGGAATCGCTACTGCCGACATGGCAACGTAATCCAATACCTTTCGCCCGATCAGTTTTGTGCGCAGTGCGATATAAGCAATGGCCGTACCCAGCACGATATCGATAGATCCGGCAAGGAATGAGTAGAGAATGGTGTTGGTCATAAACTCGGGCGTTTCGGTGAAAATGGCAACAAAATGATCAAAAGTGAAGGCATCGGGCAATATGCTGTATGACCAGATGCTCCCAAAAGACAGTAGCGTAAGGCCAAAATGGGGAGCCAGCACCAGGGTCATAATCAAAAGGATGATGGACCAGGCCATAACCTTTTCCCACGACCGCATTCGGCGTTTGGCCAGACCTCCGCCACCCTTTTGAACGGTAGCATAGTCCTTTCCTTTTAGCGACTTCATGGCCATCCACATGGCCGACAGGGAGATCACAACAAGAATAACTGATATCACGTAACCCATGGGGTCTTTGATGCCGATGGATGCGATTCGCAGGTACGCCTGTGGTGCGAGCATATTGTTGACATTCAGTAAAAGCGGCGTGCCGAGATCATCGAAGACTTTCAGAAATACAAGTGACGCGCCGGCCATGTATCCAGGCATGGCCAGGGGCAGAACGATTCGCCGAAACAGCCGGAAACCAGAGCACCCCAGGTTTTGGGCTGATTCTTCCATGGACTTGTCGATATTTTGGAGGGCCGCGGACAGGTTAATCAGAATAAACGGAAAATAATGAAGGCTCTCAACAAAAATAACGCCGTTGAGTCCCTCCATTAAGGGGATGTTAATTCCAAACCATCGTTCGAGCAGGAGATTGATGCTGCCGTTTCGTCCAAAGAGCATCATCATGGATACGGCGCCGACAAAGGGCGGCATAATGAGTGGAATGATTCCGAGGCTTTGAACAATGACAGCGCCCTTAAACTCAAAGCGTGATGTAAAGTACGCAAGCGGCATAGAAAAAATCGACGCTATTAGAACCGTCATGACACCCACGTAGAGAGAGTTCCAGAAAGATTCACGAAACAGGGCGGTGCTGAAAAAGTCTTTAAAATTGACGAGGGTGAACTGGCTGGTGGTCACATCCTGAAAGGCAACGAAAATCACATTCACCACAGGGACAATAAGAAAGATGAGCAGGAACAAGGCGATGAACAGCATGACCGCCGCCAGCGCTGGCTGTTTTCTGAATTCAGAAGTTGCTATTGGAGTTCTCCCTTTTCCGGCTTGTCCGGGTTGGGTCAACAGTTTTACTTGAGCATCTTTAACGCCTTTTCGGCTTTTGCCTTAGCAGCGGCATAGCTTTTCTTTGTAAAGGAGTCCCATTTTTCCTCGATTTCTGCTTGTCGAGGCGGGACCTTTACGCTTACCTTTTTCCGTTTCTTGTAGACATCCGAGGTAAAGACACCCGGGAATTTCGCATCAACAGCCTCGGATTCGGAGATGGGCACTGTCGTCAAAAGAGCTCGTGCCTCTTTGATCAAGGCTTTGGCTTTGGCATTGGACTTGCTGGCGAGAGCGGTTTCAGCTTTTTGAATCGCCTTGGTTGCTGCCGCTATATCTTTGCGCCGGTATGTGATCATGACGTCAAACAGCGAGTTCACGATATTATAGCGATCCTTGGAGAGTCCCACGTCAAATTTGACTGCCGCACCGATGGATTTGTCTTTGAAGGGGTTGGGGAAATCCTTGGGTGCCTTGGCATATGTTGCGGGATTGACAGGCAGACGGCGAATCGCCGGGTCCAGCAACAATTCCTGTCCTTCCTGCGACAGCAGGTATTCGATGAAAGCAGCCGCCGCCTTCGGATGGGGGGCGTTCTTAACGATGGCGATGTTGGCCGGAACCAGCGTTGTCACTTTGGGATAGATGAAGTCCACTGGAAATCCAGTTGCCTTGGAAGAGAAACCGAAAAAGTCGATGACAATGCCCACACCAAAGTCACCGCTGTTGACACCTTCCGGGACGCCAAAGCTGCGTTCGGTGACCATCTTAAAATTTCCGGCGATCTCTTTCCATGTGGCCCAGCCTTTATCCCAACCTTCACCCTGGAGAACGGTTTCCACCGTCAGGTGTGTGGTGCCGGATCGTGACGGCGCCGACATGCCGACATGATCGTGGTAGACTGGTTTCTTGAGGTCGTCCCAATCCTTGGGAACCGGTATTTTTTTGGCTTTCAGATAACGTTTGTTCCACATGATCCCATATCCGGAGCCAGCGAAACCCACATAATAGCCATCTGGGTCGTTGATCGGATACGAGCCGATCTCGGCTGGGATCCCTTTGGCCTTAGGTGTGTATTTTTTTAGTAAATTATCACCTTTTAGTACTTCGAAAGCGTCCGGTGCGGAGGCCCATACCAGATCGGAAGTATTCCCCTGCGCGGTTTCCTGAATATACTTCACCGCAGCGGAGGTCTTTTTTTGCAAAACTTCCACAGTTGTTCCTGGGTATTTCGCCTCAAAGGCCTTCTTGAACGGACCGGTCAGGTCTTTCGGGTACGAGGTGACAACCACTATCTTGTCTTCCATGTCGGCGGCAACGGATGGGCCGATCCATAGACACAGGACAGCAGCCAATAAAACACCCAATAACATCTTTGTAAAATTTGTTTTCATATTCATAACCATTTCCTCCTTGTTATATTTTACTTTCTCCATAATATAGTTGAAATATCTCATGTTGTTTTACTATTTTAAGAAATCCACCATTATTTATATCCATAATTTCAGGTAAATACGATAAGGCTTTTCCTGAAAAGTATGCAATTACAACCTTAATGGCAATCCAATGAGAAACAATAAGAATATTTTCCCCTGGATTGTCCAGAAATATACTCTTAATTTCACTCGCTACCCTTTTTTGCAGTTCTTCGTATGTTTCGGCCCCAAACAACAAGTACTGCTCAGGTTGATTCCAAAAGTTATTAAATTCTACAGGATGTGATAGTTGCGCTTCTTTACGTGTTTTTCCTTCCCATGG
>JAOZQV010000260.1:0-498 GCA_029932035.1 Deltaproteobacteria bacterium
GATTTTGTCCGCAAGGCTATTGAGGAACAGGCTGATCTGAGCGCGTTCAGAGAACGACCAACCGGGCGAATTATTCTCGGAATATCTGCCATGGGGTTCAGCTATATTATAGGCTGGCCCGCGGTAAGCCTGCTGGGAGCCATATCGATCTATCTCAATAAACCCCTGATAGTAATTATTGGTGGTCCTTTGACATACGGATTATCACATTTGGTCTTTATCTTAGGGATGTATCTCGCGGGAGCCAAGTACACGAGGATATTTATACGATGGGCGGCGAGGGTCACAGTGGAGAAATTTTTGGGTAATCCTGAATCGGAGACCTGAGGGCTCACTCCTTCATGTTGACAGCTTCCCCTCAATTCTCTATATTTCCTGTAAACTAACTAACATCCCCCTCGGAGGCGTCAAATGAAAACAAAAGTGGGAGTTTTGTCGGCAGGTGGTGATTGTCCCGGAATCAACAGCACTATTCACTGGCTTGTGTACTCGGCCCTT